>CALFJE010000094.1 GCA_937877545.1 uncultured Selenomonadales bacterium
TTCCGTCGAAAGTCGGGGGCTGTTGAGTTCCGTCGAAAGTCGGGGGCTGAGTCTCGTCGGTTGTCGTCTGTTCGGTTACGTCCTGCGCGGTGTAGTTGTTTTCCATTTTTTATTCCTCCAAAAGTTTTTCAATCGGTTGTCTTCGGAAAGTCACGTGAATTTCTATGTGCGCAGTTATACAGGCGGACGCTTAGAGTTTTCTTAGAACTTGTCACATTTAACCAACACTTAATCCGAGCTGAACAAATCCCAATCTAACGCAGGCTGACGAGCGTCGCGCCGGTGCCGCCTTCGTCTTGGTCGGCGAATTGAAACTCAAAGTCCTTGCAGTCGAATAATATCCAACTCTTTTATACGCAGACGATTTTTTAAAAGCCAAATTGTTTGCAGACGTTCAGCCAAAAATCCCATCAAGCGTTTTGAGTTACCTTCAAACGTAGCAAGCGGTATTTTAGCCAATAATTCTCGCGTCGTGTCTATGAGAAACGGAAAAAGCCATTCACAATAAGCATCGAAAACATGCCGACGAGCAACGAACATATTTTTATGATAAAAGCAAGGAACGGTTAAAAGATAGTCGAACGCTTCGATATAGTCGGGATGAATGTTCATAAGATTTTTTCTCAAAGACGACAACGTCAAATTTAAATATGTCATGTCAATGCGGAACGCATTCATTATGTCTTCATACCACGACGTATAGCGGTAAGCGGGCTTGGTGAGGATTATGTCTTAATCGCGCAGAATGTTTAGAGCCGCTGCCTCCGTCAAGAAAGTTTTGCCGTCGGGTGTAAAAAATCGACGATAATGACTGAGTCCAAGTATCGAGTCTGAAGTATTTTTCCACATCCGGTAAAGCGCGGTCTGCTCATTTATATATGGATTTAAGTGGCTGATATTGTCTCCGGTATCGTCGCCGATCCAACCGAAATCTTCCTTGGTGAGCGCGTGCCCCGCATGAATAATCCTATAACCTTCAGGCAAATATTGAATGCATTCGGAAGGCAAAGCTTTATGGGCTACAACATACATTGTGAAATTTACCGGCGGCGTGCGACGGAAACAGAAAAACCATTTTCCGGCTAAACTCGGCAATGCTGCCACTTTGGCAAATTTTGTTTGCCGGCTGCCAAGATATTTGTCCACTTCGGAACCGTTACGGGCGAAAGTAATTACCATGTCGGAAACCGATTCGGTCAAAAAAGAATCATTGTCAAACCCGACTTTTGAATTCCTCGAAATTAAAACGGCGTCGTAATGCTTGAGCGCACATTCGGAAAAATTATTGTAAACCTTACGGTAAATGCCCTCTTCTTTTATCGCCCAAAAAGGCTCGTTGCAAATACAATCTATTTGGGTCACTTTATTTGGCTCTTTGGTGAGCAGGAGACTTTTAACAAAATGTGCGTTCATGTCGAGCAAAGTTTTTACAGATAAATTCTCCAAAACCATCATCAACTGGAGATCGGAATAATTGTCGTAAAAGTTATCGGTCGGCAGATTTTTAAGCTCCAACGCAGTTATGATTTGTGAACGCGGACACCCCAATTCCCCAAGAAATGTATTGACTTTGTGAAGCTCCTTGACGTCATTGAATACCAGATAATCAACTTCCTCCCGAATCATTTTGAGGAGTTCTGCGCGTCCCGAAAGCTTATCGTCGAATAGAAATTTCCCGTCGTGAAGGAAGTTAAATTCCTGTCCGTCGACCTCGCCGAAGAACTGAATTATTCCGAGCAGTCTTACCGGGCGTTGACCTATTCTTGCGAAAAACTCTTCAAGGTCGCCACAAAGTAAGATCTTTGGTATGAACATATCTTCACCTGTCAATATAAACTCCCTCCTATTTTATGCTGACGAGTGTCGCGCCGGTACCGCCCTCGTCTTGGTCGGCGAATTGAAAATTGGCAACGGAGCCGTTCCCGCGCAGATAATCATGCACGCCCTTACGCAATGCGCCCGTGCCCTTGCCGTGAACTATCAGCACCTGCTTAAGCCCCGAAAGTTGCGCGTCGTCGATGAATTTGCCGCAAACTTGCTCCGCCTCGTCGACGGTCATGCCGCGAATATCAATGCTCCGCGTAACGGTCGCCGCTTTATGCATAAGCCCCAAGGAGCCGCGATTGGCATTGCTGACGGGCGGCGGCGGTTGAACGTCCTGCGAACCGCGACTGACGAATCGACACGAATCAACTTTAACGGTCGTGCGCAACGCCCCGATTTGCACGCTAAGCTCCTCGCCGTCCTTTTCGATTGACAGCACTGTACCTTTCTGGTCGAGCGGCTTGATATAAACGGTGTCGCCGACGAAAACTTTTTTCTTGTCAATGCGCGTGCCGACGTACCGCTCGGCGATAATGCCCGGCGCGGAATCCAGCTCCGCCTCGCGAAGTTTATCCCGCGCCTGCTGAATCACCTGCTGGCGACGCTTGACGCCCGCGTCGTCGAATTGCTCCTTGAGCGCGGCGATAATCTCCTCCGCCTCGCGTTTGGTCTCGCGAATCTGCGCGGCGGCTTTTTCCTTAGCTTTGCGGATAATCTCGCCCTTGGTCTTGGCAAGCTCGTCGCGCATCTCGGCGATTTTCCGTTCGTGCTTAATGACGCTCTGTTGACGCTCAAAAATCTCGGCGTTGCGCTGTTCAAAAATCATGCGCTGATTTTCCAGTTCGCCGAGGACTTGCTCAAAGTTGGCGTGGTCGGCGGTGATGAGCTGTTTGGCGCGGAGGATAAGACTTTGCGGCAAGCCGAGGCGTTGGCTTATGGCAAAGGCGTTGCTCGCGCCGGGTATGCCGATAAGCAGGCGATAGGTCGGGCGAAGCGTCTCCGAATCGAATTCGACGCAAGCGTTCTCAATGCCCGCCGTGGAGTAGGCGAACGTCTTCAGCTCGGAGTAGTGGGTAGTGGCTATGGTCGCCGCGCCGATTTGCAACAGCCGCTCCAAAATCGACATGGCAAGAGCCGTGCCCTCGTCGGGGTCGGTGCCCGCGCCAATCTCGTCAAGCAAAACCAAATCGGTCGCCGTCACGTCGTCGAGGATAGTCACTATCTTTTTCATGTGCGCGGAAAAGGTCGACAGGCTTTGCTCAATGGATTGTTCGTCGCCGATGTCCGCGAAAATGTTCGTGAAGACGGCTATCCTTGAGCCGCCCGCCGCCGGTATGTAAAGCCCCGCCTGCGTCATGAGCGCGAGGAGTCCGAGCGTCTTCATGGAAACGGTTTTGCCGCCGGTGTTCGGTCCCGTGACGAGGAGCATTGAAAAATTTTCGCCAAGTTGCAGGTCGACGGGCACGACGGTTGCGGGATTGATCAGCGGATGCCGCGCAGATTTCAAATCGGTGAACGTTTCGAGGAGCGGCTCCGTGGCGTTCATGTCGCGGGCGAGCTTAGCCTTGGCGAACAGCAAATCGACGTCCGCCAAAATCGCGATGTTGTTGATGAGCGGGTCGAGGTTCTTGCGGACGTTATCGCTGAGGTTGCGCAAAATCCGCATGACCTCATGACGTTCGGCGGCTTCGAGTTCCTTGACGGTATTGTTCAGGTTGACGACGGCGAGCGGTTCGATAAAAACGGTCGCGCCGGTGGCGGATTGGTCGTGGACGATGCCGGGGAATTGCGCCTTGTATTCGAGCTTGACGGGCAAAACGTAGCGGTCGCCGCGCATGGTGACAATCGCGTCTTGGAAGAATTTTTGCTTGCCCGCGTCGTGGAGGATGTTAAAAATTTCGGTCTTGATACGGCTTTGAGCACCGCGCAGGTCGCGACGAATTTTTTGCAGTTCGGCGGAGGCGGTATCGCGAACGGAGCCGTGTTCGTCGATTGCGTTATCGAGTTGACGCTCCAGGTTGCCCAAAATTTCAATTTCGGTGGCGCGGGCTTTGAGTTGAGGGGCGTCGGCGTCGGTCTCCTTGAAGAAACTTTTAACCTGCCGCATGGCGTACATAGTCGAGAGCACGTCGAGGAGTTCTTCGGCGTCGGCGGAGCTGCCGAGCTTAATTTTCTTGAACGTTTCGCGAACGTCGCGGAAACCGCCCAGCGGCGGCGCACTTACGGCGAAGATTCTGACCGCCTCGGTCGTTAGCGATAATCTTTCGCGGACGGTGTCGAAGTCGTCGGCGGGTTCCAGTTTCAAGGCAAGCTCCTTGCCGAAATTGCTTGAGGCGCAGTCACGGAGCCGCGCCAAAATTTTATCGAACTCCAAAGTCTTGAAAGCGTTTTTAATCATCTAATCCCTACTCCCTGGTTCCTAGTCCCTAAATTTTAATTGACTTTGTTTTGTGCGTCAAATAGAATACGCGAAATGAATTTGTTTGGGGGAATTTTATGAAAAGCGCACTAATTACAGGCGTGACGGGGCAAGACGGCTCATATTTGGCTGAGCTGTTGCTGTCGAAGGGCTACGAAGTGCACGGGCTGATTCGGCGACACAGCACGCCTTGCAACGAGCGCATTGCCCACATCGACGACGCGAACTTTTTCCTGCACTACGGCGATTTGACGGATTCGTCGGGCTTGAGCCGTTTGATTCGGGAGATTCAGCCCGATGAGGTTTATAACTTGGCGGCGCAATCGCACGTAGGAATATCGTTTGAGGTGCCGGAGTACACGGCGGAGGCGACGGGCGTCGGGACGCTGAAACTTTTGGAGGCGATACGTCAAAATAAAATCGACACGAGGTTTTATCAGGCGTCCACGTCGGAACTGTTTGGAGGACTGCCCGAAACCGCGCCTCAATCCGAGACAACGCCCTTTCACCCGCGCAGTCCCTACGCCGCCGCGAAGTTGTATTCCTATTGGATAACCGTCAACTACCGCGAGGCTTATGACATGTTCGCCTGCAACGGCATTCTGTTCAATCACGAGTCGCCGAGGCGAGGCGTCGATTTTGTCACGCGGAAAATTACAATCGCGGTCGCCAAAATCTGCGCGGGCAAGCAGGATAAATTATCGTTGGGCAACCTGGACGCCAAACGCGATTGGGGCTTCGCTAAGGACTACGTCGAGGGGCAATGGCTGATTCTTCAACAGGACAAGCCGGACGATTTTGTTTTGGCGACGGGCGAGACGCATACAGTCCGCGAGTTCGTGGAGGCGGCGTTCGAGGAGGTCGGCATAAAGCTGGAATGGCGCGGTGCGGGAGCTTACGAGGAAGGCTACGACGCGAAGGCGGGCAAGCTTTTGGTCGACGTGAATCCTAAATATTTCCGTCCCGCCGAAGTCGATTTGCTTTGGGGCGATCCGTCGAAGGCTCAACGCGTGCTTGGCTGGCAAAGGAAAGTTTCTTTCCGCGAACTGGTCAAGCTCATGGTTCAAGCCGATTTGAAAAATTTTGGAGGCGATGCATTTTGAGGATAGGAATAGTCGGGCTCGGCTACGTCGGGCTCACGTTGGGGATAGCGGCGGCATCGCGTGGCGCAGAGGTTTTTGGCATTGAAATCAACCCTAAGATACGGGCGGCATTAGCGCAAAATCGTGCGCACTTTTTTGAGCCGCGCTTGAACGAGCTCATTGCCATACACAATCATAAAAATTTTCACTGCGTCGATAATCTGAATAATGCCCCCCCGCATCAATTTGATGCGTTCATAATCACAGTCGGGACGCCGCTCCGCCCCAACTCAACCAAACCAAATCTCGACGCGATAAGCAGGGCGATTGAATCACTTGCGCCGATTTACGACGGAAGTCAGCTCGTGATAATTCGGTCGACGGTTTCAGTCTGAACAACGCGGCGAATCGTTTTACCATTGCTGGCGAAATTGAGCGGCAAGCGCGAAGCTGAACTGTTCGTAAGCATGTGCCCTGAACGCACGGTCGAAGGCAAGGCTCTGCAGGAATTGACGACGTTGCCGCAAATCATCAGCGGGAACAACGCAACGGCATTGCAAATGGCGCGGCGTGTCTTTGAAAAAATTTCCCCGCGCATAATCGAGGCGAACAGCTTGGAGGAGGCGGAGCTTGCCAAACTTTACTGCAACACCTATCGCGACATAAATTTTTCAATCGGCAACGCGTTTTGTTTGGCGGCACAGACTTTGGGCGTCGACGGCGCGAGCGTCATTCGTCTAGCCAACGCGGGTTATTCGCGGGCGCAGATAGCTTTGCCGGGCTTCGTTGCGGGTCCTTGCCTTGAAAAGGACGCCTACATTTTGACAGATAACATGCCCGACTGCGCGAGCAAAAATTTAATCCTCACGGCACGCAGGATAAGCGAGTCGCTTGAGGATTTCGTTGTTGCTTGGGTCAAGCGGCGCGTCGAACCTGCGCGGACGGTCGTCTTGACGGGCATGGCGTTCAAAGGTCGCCCCGAGACTTCAGACCTGCGCGGGGCGTCTTCGGTGAACATCGCACGGAAATTGTTCGCGGCGGGCTATTCTTTGCGACTTCATGACTTCGTTGCGCCCGTCGAGGAACTTGCGTCTTTAAACTTGGGCGCGGTCGTCGAAGATTTATCGGCGGCTTGCGAAGGCGCGGCGGCATTGCTCGTACTCAACAACCATCCACGCTACGAAGAATTCCGACTGCCCGAATCGACGTTGGCGGTGTTCGACGCGTGGCAAGCTACCAAACTCGATGCGGCTACGCTGGGAAATTTCTTGCTTGAGGAGGCGGGCACATGCGCAGGATAATTGTCACGGGCGGCGGCGGCTTTATCGGCTATCATTTGGCGGATTACCTGTCGCGGCAGGAGGATACGCAGGTTACGATTATCGACAATCATTCACGCGGCGCGGCGGACGATATGTTTGAGGAGCTGGCGGCGCGGGCTAATGTCATCGCGCTCAACGAGGACATGACGGCTAAAAATTTCTACGCCAAACTTTCGGGTCGCTACGACGAAATTTATCACTTGGCAGCGATTAACGGCACGCGGAATTTCTACGAGCGTCCCTATGACGTTTTACGGGTTAATCTGTTGTCGCTGATAAATATGCTGGAGTGGTGCACTGCCGAAAATTGCGGCGCGTTTTTATTTTCGTCTTCGTCGGAGGCTTATGCGGGCACGGTCAATCGTTTCAACGACCCCGCGCAGTTTATCCCCAGCCGAGAGGACATTCCATTGACTGTCGATAATGTCATGAATCCGCGTTGGTCTTACGGCGGCAGTAAATTGGCGGGCGAGCTCTTGACAATAAACTACTGCCGGATGCGCAACGTCCCGTTCAAGATTGTCCGCTATCATAACGTCTACGGCGTGCGCATGGGCTTTGAACACGTCCTGCCCGAATTCTTCAAGCGCGTACACGACAAAGTTAATCCGTTCCCGATTTACGGCGGGCAAGAGACACGGGCATTCTGCGCGGTGGAGGATGCGGTTGTAGCGACGGAAGCGGTCATGTTAAGCGGCAGGTGCGACGGCGAGATAATCCATATCGGCAACAGCGACCAGGAAGTCAAGATAATCGACTTGCTGACGAAGGTGTTCGACGTAACGGGCTTTCACCCGACCGTTGAAGTAAAGGCGGCACCTTCGGGCTCCGTCATGCGTCGTTGCCCCGATACCAGCAAACTCTTCGCGCTGACGGGATTTAAGGCGACGATTACCCTTGACGCGGCTTTACCGAAAATGTATTCTTGGTACGAAAAAAAATACTGCGAGCTTGAAAGGCGGTGTTGACCGCGATGAATTTGAAACTGTTGATTTGGCTCCTAAGCGATAACGTCGAGCCGTTGTATCGGGCGTTTGCGGCGTTGCAGTCGCGCTACGGCGTGAACAGCTTCGACATTGCGGGCACGCTCGGCAAACGCAAGCTGTTCTTCAACGGCAAGGAGCAACATAACATTACTGTAACACCCCCCCCCGAATCCATTATGATTACGTTATAGTTTCGGGCGTTAATCCAAATGTTCCCGCCCGCGCCGCCTTGCGGAAAACTCTTGCCGAACAAATCCAAACGCCGAGCGAATCCGTCATATTCGACTTTGACCTTTACGGCGGGACGTTCAGCTTCCCGAAAGTTTGTTTGGTCGTCATCTTTAATCACAGATACGATAAAAACTTGCCGCTGCTCCGAAAGATTTACGGCGGGCGATTCTCCGAAATAAGATTTTTGGTTCCGTTCTATGACGGCGCGGACGCCGATGTTATTCCCGTCTACGAATCGTCCCACCAATTCCAAGGCTACTTCATTCAAGCTTACGACAAGCTCAAGGATATTCCGTGCACGCATTACCTTTTCCTCGGCGACGACGTGTTTATTCGCCCCGACCTCGACGAAACGAATTTTGTTGCGCGGACGAACATGCACGGCAAGAAATTTCTCGGCAGGGAGTTTAAGCCGCTCAACAGCCCCGACAAATTCAGGTGGTGTTGGACGGCAGGCTCTTCCAAGCCGTTTTACGATGCCGCCACGAATTGGCGCAGTTCGCTTTACACCTACGAGGAGGCGATGTCCAAGTTCAATAACTTTTTCGGCGCGAAGTACAAGGAGGTTTACGACGCGGCGTTTTTCGGCGACCCTGACAAACCCGGCTCGACGGTACTCGGCGGTTGGCGCGACACCAAGGGCTTTATCAACGTCGTTAATCATTTTATCGCCACCAACGGCAATACCTTGCACATTCCGTATCCTATGGCGAACGGCTATTCGGATATTTTTTGTGTCTTCAAGGAAAGCTTATTTGATTTTTCGCGGCTGTGCGGGATTTTCGCTGCGATGAATTTTTTCGTGGAAATCGCCATTCCGACGGCGACCGTGCTCAACTATAATCGCGACGAGGTTACATTTTTCCCGAAAGGCTCCGCGCTGATTATGTGGGGCAATGACAGAGACGTTTTCGCCGACAAGTACGGCAGAGATGTTGCGCGGCTCTTCAGCGAATGGGACGACAAGATTATTTACGTTCACCCCGTCAAGCTTTCGGGCTGGAAAGTGAGCTGAGGTGCCGCCGTGAAATATTTGATTTTGGGGGCGGGCGTCGCCGGCTTGACTTTCGCGACGTGCTTAAAGAAAAATCGCGGCGAGGATTCTTTTTTGATATTGGAGCGCAATTCGGAGGCGGGCGGCTTATGTCGGACGGCTTACAGCAACGGCACGCCGATTGACATTGGCGGCGGACATATTTTGGACGTCCGTCGTCCGCACGTTAATAAATTTCTGTTCGAGTTCATGCCGCAAGACGAGTGGAACCGATATGTCCGAGATTCGCGGATAGAGCTGGGCGGCGTGACCGTGAGCCACCCGTTGGAGGCTAACATTTGGCAATTCCCGTTGGAGGAGCAGGTTGAATATTTGGAGTCGATAGCAAAGGCGGGTTGCAACGGCGGCGCACCTATGCCGAATAAATTCGTCGAGTGGATTCGCTGGAAGTTGGGCGACAAAATCGCCGAGGATTATATGTTGCCCTACAATCAAAAAATGTTCGGTGATAATCTTGACGCTTTGGGGACGTATTGGCTGGAAAAATTGCCGAGCGTGAGTTTCAAGGAAACGTTGCTGTCATGCCTGACGCGGCGGGCTTACGGTAAACAGCCCTGTCACGCCGAATTTTACTACCCGAAAAAATTTGGCTGCGGCGAAGTTTGGCTCCGCATGGCGCAGAACATTTCAAAGCATATCGAATACGGCAAAACGATTCGGGCGATTGACTTCGATACCAAAACCGTCACGACCGACGACGGCGGCAAGTACACGGCGGAGAAAATCGTCACGACCATTCCTTGGCACGAATTTGCCAATCTGCGCGGAATGCCCAAGGAGCTTGCAAGTGACGTGCAAAAGCTGAAGCATACCGCCGTACAGATAAAGTATTTCCCCGACAATCTTGACGCGCAGGCGCATTGGACGTACTTTGCCAACCCCACGCTGTCTTACCACAGAATCATTTATCAGCACAATTTCAACGCGGCGTGGCGGGGCTATTGGACGGAGATGCGGGCAGAACGCGTTCAAGGGACGTTGCAGGACGGGCAAACGACTTTCCTCAACGACTACGCTTATCCGCTCAACACCGTCGACAAGCCGCAGATCATGAGCCGATTATTGGGTTGGTGTCGAGAGAGACAAGTTTACGGCTTGGGCAGATGGGGCGAACATTGCCATTACAATTCGGACGTGACGGCGGAGTTGGCAATGACGCTTGCCGATAAAATTTAACAAAGGGGCAACGATTACGCTTATATATGCGCAGATTATTGGATTGGTGTCGAGAGAGACAAGTTTACGGCTTGGGCAGGTGGGGCGAACATTGCCGGTACAATTCGGACGTGACGGCAGATTTGGCAATGCCCCTCGCCGATAAAATTTAACAAAGGGGCTTGATTATGGAAAAAATTTCTAAAATTTACGTCGCGGGGCATCGCGGGATGGTCGGCTCGGCTATCGTGCGCGAACTGCGGCGTCAAGGTTACGACAACATCATCACGCGGACGCACGCCGAACTTGATTTGACGCGTCAAGCAGACGTGGAAAAATTCTTCGCGGCGGAGAAGCCCGAATACGTCTTTTTGGCGGCGGCTAAGGTCGGCGGCATAGGAGCCAACAGCGAATCGCCCGCCGACTTCATGTATCTGAATATGATGATTGAAATGAACGTCATTAACGCGGCGTGGCAGAACGGTTGCCGCAAACTGGAGTTCCTCGGCTCGTCGTGCATTTATCCTAAGTTTGCCCCGCAACCTATGCGCGAGGATTGTCTGCTGACTTCCGCGCTGGAGCCGACCAACGAGGCTTATGCGCTGGCTAAAATTTCGGGGCTCAAGTACTGCGAATATCTCAATCGGCAATACGGCACGGATTATATTTCGGTCATGCCGACGAATCTTTACGGCGCGAACGACAATTATCACCCGACGCGCTCGCATGTGTTGCCGGCGTTGATTCGGCGTTTCCACGAGGCTAAGGTTGCAAATCTGCCGAGCGTGAATTGTTGGGGCGACGGCTCCGCCTTGCGCGAATTTTTATACGTCGACGACCTTGCCGACCTGTGCGTGTTCCTCATGAACAACTACAGCGGCAACGAGACTGTCAACGCGGGCACGGGCAAGGAAATTTCTATCAAAGCCCTCGCGGAGCTGATTGCGTCGATTGTCGGCTACGAGGGCGAAATTCACTGGGACACTTCCAAGCCTAACGGGACGCCTCGCAAGCTGTTGGACGTGTCTAAGGCGGCGGCTTTGGGTTGGACGTACAAGACCGACCTGCGCGACGGCATTAAGCTTGCCTACGAAGATTTTCTGCGTATGCTTTCCATGTAATAAATAACGGGCGCAATATCACGGAGTCGCCGCGCAGTAAAAATCACGAACTGCTGACGCCGAGCCATAAGGAATTGGATTTGCTCAACCGGGACGCGGTGGCGGCTTATCTGGAAAAGAATCGCCCCGACATGGTAATACACGCGGCGGGCGTCAAACGTTTCATAAACCTTGGCTCCTCGTGCATGTATCCGCGCAATCACGACACGCCGCTAACCGAAGACATGATTTTGACGGGCGAACTTGAGCCGACGAATGAAGGTTACGCGCTTGCCAAAGTCACTTGCGCCAGAATGTGCTCCTACATCATGCGAGAGAATCCCGCCTATCAATACAAGACGCTGATACCCTGCAACCTTTACGGGCGTTGGGATAAGTTTTTGGGCGATAAAGCGCACATGATACCCGCCGTGATTCACAAGCTGTATCGTGCGGTGGAGGACGGGCAGGACGTGATTGAGATTTGGGGCGACGGTTCGGCGCGACGTGAATTCATGTACGCGGGCGATTTGGCGGATTGTATCTGGCACGCCGTCGAACGCTTTGACGAGTTGCCGCCGCTCATGAACGTTGGCACGGGCACCGATTATTCCGTCGACGAATACTATCGTGCGGTCGCGCAGGTTGTCGGCTACAAAGGCACGTTCACGCACGACTTGACTAAGCCCGCCGGCATGAAACGTAAGCTTACCGACGTGACGCGCATGTTGGAATTCGGCTGGCGTCCGCAGACGACTTTGCTTGACGGCATCCGTCAGACGGTAGAATTCTATCGCGAGCATTACGGTAAACAGTCGAGCAAAATCGGAATCGGCTGGGCATTTATCAGCGACACGGGCAAGAGACTTGTCAACGAAATGCTAGACGCCAACCGGCTCAGTCAAGGCAAATTCGTTTACAGGTTTGAAAAAGAGTTCGCCAGGTTGCACGGGCAGAAATACGGTATCGCGCTCAACAGCGGGACTTCGGCATTGCACGCGGGATTGGAGCCCGTCTTCGTCGACGTGGACGCCCGAACTTACAACATCGACCCCGCGCAGATTGAGGCGAAAATTGACAGCGACACCGTGGCACAATGCCCGTTCACTTGTTGCGCGTCGGCGGGCTTGTCACCACTAATGACCGCGAGCTTATGGAAATTTCACGTTCGCCAATTTGTCCTCTGCGCATGAAAACATCCATGGATAAGCGGTTCATGTTCGTGAGGCTGGGTTACAGTTATCGAATTGGTGAGTTCGAGGGCGTTATCGGCTTAGACCGGTTGGAAAATCGCGAATTTATCATGGGGACGCGCAAGGACAATGCGGCTTACTTGACGGCGAATCTTCAGGACGTGCAGGAATATCTGCAACTGCCGCAGTATCCCGAATACGTCGACCATTCGTTCATGATGTATCCGCTGGTTATCAAGGAGTCGGCACCGTTCACGCGACGGGAGATAACTCAACACCTGGAGCGAAACAACATTGAGACGCGTCCGATGATGCCGCTCTTGAATCAGCCGCTGTATAAAAAATTGTTCGGCGATTTGGAGGCGGATTATCCCGTGGCGCACCGGATAAACCGTTGCGGCTTTTATGTGGGCTGTCATCACGGCTTGCGGCGGGCGCAACTCGACAAGATAATCGATAGCATTCACGGCTTTTTGAAGAAGAGTTTACAAATTTGTCGTCACGGGATTTGGAACTCGTAATGGGCTTGCTGTACGGCGGGCAGAATTACGAATACAACTTCCACTATCAGACTTACGACTTCAAGCGGCTCGCCGACCTGTTGACGGACGCAGGCTTTTCGGACGTTCAGCTTTACGATTGGCGCGATTTCTTGCCGGCGGGCTATGACGACTTCAGTCGCGCTTATCTGCCGCACATGGACTTTGAGCACGGGCGGTTGATGAGCTTGAACGTCGTCGCGACAAAGTGACGAAAGGAGAATTTAATGCAAATAATTTTACTGTCGGGCGGAAGCGGGCAGAGATTGTGGCCGCTGTCCAATGAAGTCCGCTCGAAACAGTTCCTTAAGATTTTCAGCGAGGCGGGCGGCGAATCCATGTTACAACGTGTCCTGAATCAAATTCGGCGAACCTGCGCGGAGTCAACGGTCACAATCGCCACGGCTAAAAAGCAGGTGACGCTCCTCAAGAAATATCTCGGCGAGGATTTTGACCTTGCAACGGAGCCTTGTCGACGGAACACTTTCCCCGCGATAGCGTTGGCGGCGGCTTATCTGAACGACGTTAAGGGCGTCGACGTGAACGAGCCGGTTATCGTCTGCCCCGTCGACCCCTACGTTGACGATAACTTTTTTGCGCAATTCCACACGTTAGCCGCGCAGATTACCGACTCCGCGCCGTTGGTGCTTATGGGCATTGAGCCGACGTATCCCAGCGAAAAATACGGCTACATAATCCCCTGCACAAAGGATAACGTCAGCCGCGTCAAAATGTTCAAGGAAAAGCCGAATCTTGCCGACGCGCAGAAATTTATCGACGCGGGCGGCTTATGGAACGGCGGCGTCTTCGCGTTCAAGCTCGGCTACGTCCTCAACAAGGCTCAAGAACTTTTGGGAACGTCTTCGCACGACGAACTTACGGCGACTTATGACGCCCTGCCGAATATCAGCTTTGACTACGCGGTTGTCGAACACGAGCCGAATATCGCGGTGGTGCGCTACGTCGGCGCGTGGAAGGACATCGGCACTTGGAACACGCTTACCGAAGTCCTCGAATCGAACAGTATCGGCGAAGTGCAGACGGATAAAACTTGCGCAAATCTCCACGTGATAAACAACGGCGACGTCCCGATAATCTGCATGGGCTTAAAGGACGCGGTGGTCGTGGCAGGCACCGACGGTATTTTGGTTTCGGATAAGGTGGCGTCCAGTTACATTAAGCCTTTCGTGGAGCGGCTGGATAAGCAGGTTCGTTTCGCCGAAAAATCTTGGGGCAGTTTCAAGATAATAGACGCGGACAAACACAGCTTGACGGTCAAAGTCACGTTAAATCGCGGCAGTCGCATGAGGTATCACAGCCACGAGCGGCGCGACGAGGTCTGGACGCTCATATCGGGCGCGGGCATTGTGATTCTTAACGACAGAGCAAAATTTGTCCGCGCAGGCGACGTGATAAAAATCCCAGCCGGGTGCAAGCACACGGTCATTGCCGACGAGCCGCTTAAAATTATCGAAGTCCAGCTCGGCGAGGACATCACGGTTGAGGACAAAATTATTTGGCAGGAGGCGATTTGATTGGTAATAGTCTACATAATGGGCGGCATAGGCAATCAACTTTGGCAATACGCGACGGGGCGGCGGCTGGCGCACAAATTGGGCACGGAGCTTAAACTCGATACGACTTACTACGACCACGATAACCTTCGTCCCTACGCGCTGAATCTGTACAACATAACCGCGCCTATTGCCACGCCCGAAGAGATTGCACGCGTTAAATCGTCTGAAAATTCACAGGGGAGGGGCAAATTTGAAAAACCGCATACATATATGCCGGAGGTCTTAAATTATCCCGACAACGTTTGGCTTCACGGCTATTGGCAACATGAAGAATATTTCGCGGACATTGCCGACATCCTCCGCAAAGAGTTCACGTTGAGGAATCCGCTCGGCTCGGCGGCGCGGCGTTGGCAGGAGAAAATTCTCGCCGCAGAATGTTCAGTGTCGTTGCACGTTCGTCACGGCGATTTTGCTTACAACAGTCCGATAAATAATGCCCGCCCGCGAATTTTGCCTCTCGATTACTACTACGAATGCATTGACAGGTTGAATCGGCAATGTGGCAATTTGACGCTGTTTGTCTTTTCTCAAAATCTGCCGTGGCTCAAGGAAAATTTTAAATCGAACATGTCGACGGAATTTATTTCGGGCGAAGGTTTGACGGACGTTGAGGAGCTTTACTTGATGAGCCTCTGCAAGCACAACGTTATAGCCAACAGCACGTTTAGTTGGTGGGGCGCGTGGCTCAATCAAAATCCCGACAAAAAAGTTTTCATGCCGCCCAGAGCCGTCGACGCTGATAAAAATATTCCCAACGAAAATTCGCTACTCGATTCGGACAGGTGGATTAGGGTGCCCGCCGACTTCAGCAAACGTCCCAACATTACTCAACGCCCGTATTTTTCGCTGTTGCTGGTCGTCAACGATGACATTGCGACACTTAACGAAACGCTCAGTCGTATCCTTGGGCAGGATTATAAATTTTACGAAGTGATAATCGTCGACAACTGTTCGACCGACGGCTCCGGCAAGCTTTGCAGGCAAGCCGCTCAAGCCCGCGACAACGTCACGCTGATTAAACTCTGGAACAAAATTCCGAACGGCGCGGCGTGGAATAAAGCTCTCGACCTGGCGCAGGGTGACTTCGTCATGTTCCTTAAAGGCAACGACCGCTTGCTGTCCAACGCTTTGAGCCAGATGTATTTGGCGAACGAACACGCCCTTGTTGATGTTGTGACTTCGACCGTGTGGCTAAGGCAAAACGACGGCGGCAATATCGACTTGGCGGGTAAAAAGTTCATTGCGGAGGCGGAAGCGGCATTTCAAGGCTTGCGCGGCAATATGCGCGGGAAGTTCGATAAAGCGACGTTGCTTAAAATTTTCTCGGTGAACGGCGGCTCCGAATCCCTCGCAATGAAGATTTTCAAGCGCAGTTTCCTCGCCGATAAGGGTATTCGCTTTGACGATACGGACGACGCGGAAATACTGTTTATCGTGAATGCAATGCTCCAAGCCGGCGAAAATATGTTCGTCCCGAATGTCTTTTACATTGCGCCCAAATAATTTGTAAGGAGATGACGCTTATGGTAATTGTTCACCTTGGCGGCGGGCTGGGCAATCAGCTTTTCCAATACGCCGTTGCCAGAAATACGGCGCACAAACTTAACACCGAGTTGAAGCTCGACCTCAGCACCGCCAAAATTTCACTCAATCCCAAGTATCACAACTGTTACAGGCTCGGCGACTTCAATATCCGGGAAAATATCGCCACGCCCGAAGAGATTGCGCACGTTAAGGCGACGGGTGTATATGCGCCGCCGTTTCAACGAATCACGAACGCTCAACAAGACGTTTTCATTTCGGGGCACTCGTTCCACAGCGAAGAGGCTTTCGGCGACGTTGCCGACATTATCCGCCGCGAATTCACGCTGAAAAATCCTCTGCATAAAATCTCCGCCGCGTGGGAACAAAAAATTTTAGCCGCCGAATGCTCCGTTGCCCTGCATATCCGTCACGGCGACTATAAAAACGCCATCCACATAATCGGTTTGATTCCCATGGACTACTACAGGACTTGCGTCACGGAACTTAAGAAAACTTACCCGAATCTTACGGCGTTCGTCTTTTCCGATGACTTGAAATGGGTTCGCGAAAATCTCAAGCTCGATGTGCCTGTGGAGTTCGTGGCGGATTGCGAATCGGATAACGAAGAATTTTACCTGATTAGTCTCTGTAAGCATACCGTCACAGCCAACAGCACGTTCAGCTGGTGGGCGGCGTGGCTCAATCCCAACCCCGATAAAAAGGTTTTCGCGCCAATGCCGTGGGCTCGCAGCGGTCTTTGGGATAACGGCATCCCCTCAAGCTGGAGGCGTATTCCCGTCGACTATGAAAACGTTCCAATCGACAGCAACCCGCTCCTGTCTATCGTCGCCTACGTCCGCAACAATGCCGCGAATTTGGGTCTCATGCTTTCGTCAATATTCAGTCAAACCCTCCGTGATTACGAACTGATTCTGATTGACGACGGCTCCAACGACGGCAGCGAAAACATTTGCCGCCAAGTCGCCCTGAACAAAAAAATCACTTCA
>CALFJE010000095.1 GCA_937877545.1 uncultured Selenomonadales bacterium
ATTTGTTCCTGCTCAGTCCGGGGTTGCGCTATCCCGACGCCGTAAAGACTATGGCTCGGTTCATTTATCCCGATATATTTTCGTGACCGGCATGGGCGACCTCGACACGATTAAGGCGAACATGACGCAGGCTATAGCCGATAACGCGGCGTGGCAGACCATAGGCGCGATTAGGGATAAGCGGCTCTACTTCCTGCCGCAAGATTTGTTCCTGCTCAGTCCGGGGTTGCGCTATCCCGACGCCGTAAAGACTATGGCGCGGCTAATTTACCCCGATAAATTTTAAGGAGGCTCCGATACGTGGAAAATCGCGACAAGGCAACAGGTGTGGAAAATATTTTAATCATTCGCCTCGACGCAATCGGCGACATGATTTTAACGTCGGGCTTTATCCGCGAAGTGCGGGCAAATTTTCCGTCGGCGCGGATAACGCTTGTTTGTTCGCCGCGCGTCCGCCCTGTCGTCGAGCTGTGTCCGTATATCAATCGGCTGTTGACCTTCGATATACAAACGCTCGACCGCAATATCCCGACGATGCAAGAAACGTTGGCGGACTTCTGCAAGGAAAATTTTGGGCAAGAGAAAATTTCAATCGCGTTTTCGCCGCAATGGGGCAGTGATAATCTGCCCGCCCTTTTAATGGCGCGACTCAGCGACGCACGCGAACGCATAGGCTACGGCAGTTATCCCTATGCCGCTTGGCTCGACGATCCGCCCCCGCAAGTCGCCGCGCTCGATAACTTTTTGCTTACCAAAAATATCGTGACGCCGCGCAACGTCGTGAGTGAAGCCGATAAAACTTTTTACCTTTTGGAAGCCGTCGGGTTGGCGGTTAATCGGCGACATATGGAGCTTTTCTTCGGCGAGGAGGATTTCAGTCGGGCAAAGGACATGCTCCGTAACGTTCCGCCGACGTGCAAGAAAGTTTTGCTCGGCATAGGCGCGGGCGGCGAAAGCAGAAAATATCCCGCCGATAAATATCTCGTCGCGCTCAAGGAGCTTGTCAAAAAAAATTTGGTGTTCGTTATCGTCGGCGGCAAGGCGGAGCTGAACGACGCGAATTTTATCGAACGGAATATGCCGCACGGAAAAGTTTTAAACCTCGTCGGCAAGACGACGTTGCGCGAGACCGAGGCGGTTATCAGTCAAGCGGATTTTTATATAGGCAACGATTCGGGCGTAATGCACATGGCGGCGGCGGCTCAAGTGCCCGTGCTTGCTTTGTATCGCGAGGCGCAGGATAAGGAAGAGATTTTGCCGGGCATATTCAGCGAGTTTCGACGGTTTCCGCCCTTGCAAACGCAGGCGGTTATTCTGCGCCCCGACCGACAGTTGGCGGATTGCGAACGTCGCGGCAGGATTTACGGCTGGTGTCATCATGCCGAGGCGCATTGCATTACGAAAATCCCGCCGCAAGGGATTGTTGCCGCCTTCGAGACATTGGAGAGTATAGTTAATTCTAAGGAGTGATGTGAATGGCAATTTACAACCTCCCGCCGCCGCATGAGCGATTGAACGTATTCTTCGGCGACCTGTTCAAGGAAATGCGCACGGCTCCGCCCGAAGCTTATGGAGCGTTTTTGGTGCGAGCCGAGGAGGAATTCAAACGTGTGGGTTATCGCGATAAGGCAACGGGCGTGGAAAATATTTTAATCATTCGGCTCGACGCAATCGGCGACATGATTTTAACATCAGGTTTTATCCGCGAGGTGCGTAAAAATTTCCCGAAGGCGCGGATAACGCTGGTTGTTCAGCCGCGTGTTTATTCTGTCGTCGAGCTTTGCCCCTACGTCAACGAGGTTTTGACTTTCGACGCATTTAATTCCGTAAAAAGTTACGTCGAACTGTTGGAGCGAATCGCGCTGTTTTGCAGAGATAATCTTTGGCGTAAACGTTTTTCAATCGCGTTTTCGCCGCGTTGGCATTACGATACTTTATCGACGTTGTTGTTGCTGTGGCTCAGCGGCGCACGCGAGCGAATCGGTTATGGCTCCAATCCCTTGGTTGAGTCCGCGCAGGTCGACGCCACAGATAATTTCCTGCTCACGAAAGTTATTCGCCTGCCGCAAACCGACATCTGCGACGCCAAGAAGAATTTTTATCTGTTGGAGGCGGCGGGCTTAAAAGTAAACGAAACGCACATGGAGCTTTTCTACGACGCAGAGGATTTTCGATACGCCAAAGAATTGCTCGAAAACATTCCGCCATCTTGCAAGAAAGTTATGCTCGGCATAGGCGCACAAGAGCCCTGCAAACGTTATCCCGTCGAAAAGTATTTGATTGCTTTGCGCGAGCTTGCCAAAAAAGATTTGGTCTTTGTGATAGTCGGCGGGCAAACCGACTTTGAAGCCGCAACCTTTATCGAACAGAATATGCCTCGCGGAAAAGTTTTAAACCTTGCGGGAAAGACTACGTTGCGTCAATGTGAAGCTCTTGCGGCTCAAACGGATTTTTATCTCGGCAACGATACCGGCAACATGCATATGGCGGCGGCAGAGCAAATCCCTGTACTCGTGCTTTATCGCGAGGCTGCCGACAGCAAAGATTATTTGCCGAACGGCTTAAGCGGATTTTGTCGTTTCCCGCCGTATCAGACGAAAGCCGTTGTATTGCGTCCCGACCGTCGGCTGGGCGATTGTGCGCAGTTGCCGCCCATCTATGGCGGGTGTCATCATCGAGAGCCGCATTGCATTACGCAAATCACGCCGCAGGAGATTATCGCCGCCTTTGAAAAATTGGAGGAGCTTTGATGTTCATTGATACGCATTGCCACTTGGAGGACGAAAACTTTTCAGCCGACCGCGCAGACGTTTTGAATCGTGCTCGCGCCGCGCAGGTTGAGCGCATTATAAATTTCGGCAGTACCATGCACAGTTCAATCGCCGTGGCGGAGCTTGCCGAAAATTACGCGGAGCTTTATGCGGGCGTGGGCATTCACCCCGAAGAAATTGACGACTTCGACGCCGCAACGTGCAATCGCCTTGCCGACCTCGCCGCAAATAAAAAAATCGTCGCTATCGGCGAAATCGGCTTGGATTATCATTGGGAAAAGGATTCGGAGCGGCGGCTGATTCAGCAGAGAATTTTCATCGAGCAGTTGGATTTGGCGCGGCAGTTGAAGTTGCCGGTATGTGTGCACGACCGCGACGCTCATGCCGACACGCTTAAGATTTTACAGGCGGAGGCTCGTGACCTGCGCGGAGTGTTGCATTGTTATTCGGGCAGTTTGGAGACGGCGCGGGAAGTTTGGAAGCTCGGCTGGTATATCGGCGTCGACGGACCGCTTACGTTCAAGAATTCCGCCAAGTTGCCCGAAGTGGTAAAGGCGGCTCCGCTTGAGCTGATTTTAATCGAAACCGACGCGCCCTATCTTGCGCCCGTGCCCTATCGCGGCAAGCGCAACGAGCCTGCTTACGTCGTCGAGGTCGCAAAAAAATTGGCGGAAGTGCGCGGAGAAACTTTAAAGGAAGTCGCCGCCTACACAACCGCCAATGCGAAGTCGCTTTACAGACTTTAGAAAGAAACCTGTATGTCTTTGCTTATGCGAGCCGGTCAATCGAAAAATCTTTTGCCGGGAACGATACCGCGCTCAATCTTAACGCTCTTGATATTTTTACCGGCGATGTTCCACATTTCATATCCCGTCGAAAAGTCAGCGTCAGACTTCGCGGCGGGATTTTTCTTCAGCAATAAAACACCGTCGTCTAGGCTCCGGATAACATTTCTGCCGCCGTCAATCGTCTTGTCGCCGCAGCAACAAATCGTGAATGCAAATTCGCCAATCGTCGTGACGCTCGCGGGAATGGTCACTTGCTCAAGGTGTCTGCACTCTATGAAGACTAGCTCGCCAATCTTCTCGACGCCGTCCTCAATAACTATCCTTTGAATTTTGGGCACACTGTCAAACCAAGGCGGCTCCTCGGCGGAGTAGCAGTCTATTTCGCTCACGCCTCCGACCGTCAATGTTTTATCCGCGATTTCCCAACACAAATTCATACAAGCAACACCTTTGGGATAATAAATCTTTTTAAGGCTCGAACACTCTGGAAAAGCCGTCCTTCTAATCGATTTGGTGCCGACAGGGATTGTTATCTCCCGCAAATTCGTGCAGCTGTTGAACGAATTTTGACCAATGCTCGTGGCTCCCGCCTTGATAACGACCTTTGCGATTATAGAGTGCAGATTAGACCAAGGAGCCTTATCCTCTTCGGAATAATTGTACATGTTGCCGGGCTCACTGATTGTCAACGTATCGTTTTCGAGTCGCCACGTTAAGTCGTCGCCGCAAATACCCCATAAAAGTCTCTTGGGTATTGTTATATCGGTCAAGCTCGTGCATCCGTCGAAAACTTTGCTGCCAATAGAAGAAAAGCTTTCGACGATAATCAAATTTCTTATCAAACCGCTGCCGGCACACCATGAAGCCGCTCCTTCCTTCTCAATCCCGTCGGATGTGAAGACACCATATTTGCCTTTTGACCAAAAATCGCCGTTAATCTTGCCGCGCCCGCTTATTGTGAGCGTATTACCGTCCAGTAGCCACGTCGTGTTATCATCGCAAGTGCCACTCAAAAATCGGTTGGGGATTTTTATTTTCGTCAAGTTCAGGCAACGGTTAAAAGACCAAGCACCGATAACCTCGATGTCGTTGGGAATTTCTATCTCCCTTAGGCTCGTGCAACCCTCAAAAGCATAGTCGCCGATTCGTATGACGGTGTCGTGAATGACTATTTCCCGCAAATTCGTGCAACCGTAGAACGCATTTTGACCAATGCTCGTGACTCCTTCCTCTATAACGATTTTTACGATTAAAGGATACAAGTGTCACCAAGGAGTGTCGTCATCGTCTTCGCAATAATAATCATATATATAGCCTTGCCCGCTGATTGTAAGCGTACCGTCTTTGAACAACCACGTTAAATTTCTTCCGCACTTTCCGCTTGTCATGTCAATTACCTCCTTGCAAAAGACGCCGCCCGTTAAGGCGACGCCGAAATTTCTTACAGTATGAATTGAGACAAGTCGCGATTCTTCGCAATGTCCTTGAGCCGCTCGTCGACGTAAGCCGCATCGATAACGACTTCCGTCTTGCCGTCCTTGACCATGTCGGGTGCCTCGAACGAAATTTGCTCCAGCAACTTTTCAAGCAACGTGTGAAGCCTCCGCGCTCCTATGTCCTCCGATTGCTCGTTGACGTTTTCGGCAAGCTCGGCGATTCGCTCTATCGCGCTCGGTTGGAAGTCCAACGCCAGCCCTTCCGTCTGCAACAACGCCTTGTACTGCTTGAGCAACGCGTTTTGCGGCTCCGTCAAGATTTTCTCGAAGTCCGCCTTAAGCAACGATTTAAGCTCCACGCGTATCGGGAAACGCCCTTGCAATTCGGGGATTAAGTCGGAGGGCTTAGCCGTATGGAACGCGCCCGCCGCTATGAACAGGATATAATCCGTCTTGACGGGACCGTATTTCGTCATTACGGTGGAGCCTTCGACAATCGGGAGGATGTCGCGCTGAACGCCCTCGCGGCTAACGTCGGGTCCGGAACTTGAACCCTTGACGGCAACCTTGTCAATCTCGTCGAGGAAGACGATACCGCTGCGCTCGGCAAGCTCCACCGCCGCCTCCGATACTTCCTCCATGTCGATGAGCTTTTCGGCTTCCTCCTGCTCCAAAATCTTCCGCGCCGTCGCAACGGTGACTTTACGCTTGCGCATACGTTTGGGCATGAGAGAGCTAACCATATCCTGAAGATTATCGCCCATGCCCTCCAAGCTCGAACCGCTGAACATGCCGACCATTGGCTTGGCGTGATCCGCAACTTCAAGCTCGATGACTTGCTCCTCCATTTTGCCCGCCAAGAGACGTTTCTTGACGAACTCGCGACCGGGCTTTTTGGTATCCTCGATCTCGTCGGGCGGCGTGTCCGATTCCGCGTTGCCGAAAAGTTTGCCCAGCGGATTTTGCGAACGCTTAGGCTCCGGTACCAACACGTCCAACAAACGCTCAAGCGCGTTGGCGGCGGCTTTCTCCTTGACCTCCTCGGTGCGTTGCTTGCGTACCATGCGCACCGCCGTTTGTGCCAAGTCGCGGATTATCGATTCCACGTCGCGCCCCACGTAGCCGACCTCGGTGAATTTCGTCGCCTCCACCTTGATAAACGGTGCCTTAACCAGCTTAGCCAATCGCCGCGCTATCTCCGTTTTGCCGACGCCCGTCGAGCCTATCATCAAAATATTTTTCGGGATAACGTCGTCGCGCATTTCGTCGGGCAACTTGTGACTGCGCCAACGATTTCTCAGCGCGATTGCCACAGACTTTTTAGCCTCGTCCTGCCCAACGATATATTTATCCAGCTCCGCCACTATCTCGCGCGGCGTCTGGTCATTCAAGCCCAATTCCTGCGTTACCTGTTTCTTGCCTGCCATTAAGTGTATCCTCCTCAAAGTTCCTCGACGATTATATTTTGATTCGTGAAGACGCAAATATCCGCCGCGATTGTCAAAGCCTCCTTGGCTATCTGCGCCGCCGTCATGTCGGTATGCGTGATTAAGGCTCGCCCCGCCGCCAACGCATAGAAGCCGCCAGAACCTATCGCCGCTACGTCGCCGTCAGGCTCTATCACTTCGCCGTTGCCCGAAAGCAAAAGTATCATGTCCTTATCCGCCACGAGGAGCAACGCCTCAAGCCGCCGCAAGATTTTATCCGTGCGCCAATCTTTTGCCAAAGCCACTGCCGCCCGCTGAAGGTGCCCGTGCGTCGATTCAAGTTTCTCCTCGAACTTTTCAAACAGCGTGAACGCGTCGGCGACCGAGCCTGCGAAGCCCGCGATTATCTTGTCGTGATACAGGCGGCGAACTTTTTTAGCCGTCGACTTCATGACCGTTGAGTTGCCGAACGTGACTTGCCCGTCGCCCGCCAACGCTACTTTGCCGTCGCGCTTGACCGCTACTATCGTCGTCGAATGAAATTCCATTTATATCAACTCCAAAAATTTTTCCAAATCCTCCAACGCTCTGGCTGATAATTTTTCCTTGCGCAAACGTTTGGGCGTGCGACCCTCAAGCGGCGGCAACAATCCGAACGTAACGTTCATGGGCTGAAAGTCCTCCGCGACCGCTGTCGTTATGTAGTGCGCCAAGGCTCCGTGGCAAGTCGTCGGCGGGAATATCAGCGGCTCCAAATTTTTAGCAAGCCGCGCCGCGTTGACGCCCGCCATTAAGCCCGACGCCGCCGATTCGACGTAGCCCTCCACGCCCGTGATTTGCCCCGCGAATAATATCCTCGGCGAACTTTTAAGTTGAAACGTCGGCATTAAAAGTTTCGGCGAATTGATGTAAGTGTTCCTGTGCATGACGCCGAATCTTACGAACTGAGCCGCCTCCAGCCCCGGTATCAGGCGGAAGACGCGCCGTTGTTCGCCCCACGTCAAATGCGTTTGGAATCCAACCAAATTGTAGAGCGTCGCCTCGCGATTGTCCTGCCGCAGTTGCACGACAGCATAAGGCATTCGCCCCGTGCGCGGGTCTTTCAAGCCGACGGGTTTTAAGTTGCCGTAGCGCATGGTGTCTTCGCCGCGTGACGCCAATACTTCGACCGGCAAGCAGCCCTCAAAGAAAATTTCCCGTTCAAAATCGTGCGGCTTAGTCTTCTCGGCGGCAACCAACTCTGCGCGGAAAGTCAGATATTCGTCACGCGTCATGGGGCAATTTATATAAGCGTCGCCGTCGCCCTTGCCGTAGCGCGAAGCCTTGAACGCCTTGCCGAAGTCAATCGAATCGACCGTAACAATGGGAGCCGCCGCGTCGTAGAAATAAAAATCGTCGCCGCCCGTGAGCCGCTTAATTTCGTCGGCAAGTGCGCCTTCGGTGAGCGGACCGCTTGCGATTATCAACACGTCGTCGAAGTCAAGGCTCGTAACCTCCTCCTCGGCGAAGTGCACCACCGATTTAACGCGCTCGGTGACCAGCCGCCCAAATTCTGCGCGGTCTACCGCCAATGCGCCGCCCGCCGGGATTTGCGCCGAATCAGCCGCCGCCATTATCACCGAATCGAGCCGCCGCAATTCTTCCTTGAGCACGCCGACCGCATTGTTCAAGCCCGCCGCCCGCAATGAGTTACTGCAGACCAATTCGGCGAAGTTGCCCGTTTTGTGCGCGGGTGTCAATTTGGTCGGGCGCATCTCGTGCAAGACGACTTCCACGCCGCGTTTGGCGATTTGCCACGCCGCCTCGGAGCCGGCAAACCCCGCCCCTATAACGTGAACTTTCAAGATTGCGCCTCCGATTTACGTGCTTTGCGTTCACGACGAGCCTCGGCGCGTTTTTTTATGTCCGCCAAAATTTTATTCATCGGGTGATTTTCCCGCGTCGAACAAGCCTCGTTGCCGCAATAGAACATGGGCGTGCGGTCGCGGAAACGGTGCGCGAACATCGTAGACCCGCAAACCTTACAAGTTATCGTCTGCGGCTCGTCCCACGTCGAAAAGTCGCACGACGTGCAACAGTAAAACGTCCGCCCCCGACTGATTGAACGCCTTGCCAATTGCCCGCCGCACTTCGGACATTTTTGCGCCAACGGCTCCAGCAACGGCTTGGTGTTTTTACATTCGGGGTAGCCCGAACACGCCAGAAACATTCCGTAGCGTCCGTGGCGAATCAGCATTTTGCGCCCGCATTTGTCGCAAGTCTCCTCAGATTCGACGACCGGCTCGCTTTGCGGTTGAGCGTCCTCGCCGAGTGTAGCCATAGCCTCCGAGTACGCCGCATTGAACATCGCGCAATAATTTTCAATCACGTTGGACTTTTGAACTTTGCCCGTCGCAACCTCGCGGAGTTTGTCGGCAACCTCGTTGTAAGCCGTCGCGCTGAACACATCATCGAAGAAGCCCGCCAAAGCGTCAAGCACGCGTTGACCCAGCGCGGTGACTTTGTACGTCGAATCCGCCGCCGTGATGTATTTGCGCTTGATAAGGCTGGCGATACCGACCGCGTAATACTCCGCCCAATCAACGCCCAGCGCGTCGAATTTAGCCATCAACGCCGCGTCGTCGGAGCCGGCAAGCTTAATCTGCGCGGGCGTCGCAAGTTGCGCGTAAATCAGGCTGTAGACCTTGAACTGTTGCTCGGTAAGATATTTGCGGACGGCGTCGGGTTCGCGGCGTTCGCTCGTTAAGGCTATCGCTTTGCCGTGCGGGTAGGTTATGAGTCCGCCGCAACTGCCCGCCTCAAAGTTCATGCCCTCGTAGAGTTGGTCGGCGATTATCCGCGTGCGTGCCGCCGAAAAGTCCAATTCCTGCCGCGCCAATTCTTGGAGAGTCGCTGAAGTCAAGCTTTGCCCGACAGTCGCCTCAATCTGCGCGGGTGCCTCGGCGATTAACCTCAGCAACATGGCGCGGAACCTGCCGACTTTGACGCCCCGCCAAATCGCTCGCGACAAATATTCCCCGACTTTGTGGCTTACGTATTTGTCAAGCAACTGTTTGGTTTGAAACGCCTCCGCTAAATTTTCGTTAATCGGCTGTGCGTCCTCCATTGCTGCCTTGAAAGCGTCCTTTGTAAGTTCGTTTAGCAACAGTCTGCAACGCGAATCGGGATTCACGCCGAAAAGTTCGCAGTACTGCCGCGCCAAAAATTCTCCTTGTGCGTCGGGATTCGTCGCAAAAAAAACCCGCCGCGCCTTCAAGGTTTCGCGCTTGAGTTCGGTGAGTAATTTCCCTTTGCCGCGCACCGTGATATAGTCGGGCTGATAATCGTCGTCCACCCCGATTCGGCTTTTGGGCAAATCCTTAAGGAAGCCGTCCGTCGACATTACCGAATACATTCGCCCCGCGAATTTTCGGAGCGTCCGAGCTTTCGCGCCGCTCTCAACCAATATCACCGACTTTAAAGTTTTCTCTGCCACCTGTTCAACCTCCAACTTTGCGCTTGTATCGCCGCGTTCAACCGCCCAGCTTGCGTTTGTAACGCCCAATCTCCTCGATTATGCAACCTTTCCTGTCAAGTTCCAAAATAATATCGGGCAACTCGTTCGGAAGAATCTCCTCAACCTGCATTAAAATTTCATCGTCCGAAATGTACCTGTCGAACGGAATAACCTCCAAAACCTTAACCGCCGTGTCGTCAAGGATAATCGGCTCGACGGCTTCAGGCTCGCTCTTGACGGCGGCAACCAAATTGTATTCGTTCAGCACGTCTTGAGCATTTTTGATAAGCGTCGCGCCGTCGCGAATCAGCTCGTTGCAGCCGCGACTCATCTTGGCGTAAATTTGCCCCGGAACCGCGAATACGTCACGACCGTAATCGTTAGCACGGTCGCTCGTGATTAGTGCGCCGCTTTTGGAGTCCGCCTCCACGACGATAATCCCGCGACTAAGCCCCGCGATAACTCTGTTGCGCGTCGGGAAGGTGCCTTGATTGGGCGGCAGTTGCGGCGGGAATTCGCTAAGGACGACGCCCGCCTCGGCTATCTGTTCAAAAAGCTTTTTATTTTCGCGGGGGAAGATAACATTTATACCGCAACCCAAAACGGCGACGGTGCGCCCCGTCTCCAAAGCTCCGCGATGAGCAAAGCTGTCTATGCCGCGAGCCGCGCCGCTGACGACGGTCAAACCTGCCGCCGCCAATTCCCGCCCCAACTCCAACGCGACGTTTTGCCCGTAAGACGTATTGTGCCGCGAGCCGACTATCCCGATTCGCTGAGCGTTCGGTTGCAAGTTGCCGCGATAATAGAAAAACGCCGGCGCAGTGTCAATTTCCTTGAGCAACGGCGGATAATCCTCGTCGAAGATACTGCACAGCTTGATTTTCTGCCGTTGGCAATAGCCGACAAGTTTATCGGGCGCGTCGGGATGAGTTTGGCGGAAATTCAGAAACGCCTCCAGCGAAGGCTTGCGGACGCCCGACTTGACGAGGTCGGCGACGGAGGCTTTCCAAGCGGTTTTGGCACTGCCGAAGTACTTCACGACCAGGGCGATACTTCTGTTGCCGAAGCCCTCCGCGCCGCCCATTGCCGCCATATAGTACTTTTCCACGTTGCCGCCCTCCCAATCGCTTTTACGCGCCGTATAATACCACAAAAATTTTTTACTGCAAATTTTTCGCGCTTAAGTGACAAAAATTTTTGGGCGTGATATTATTGCCGCAAATTTTTTGGAGGCGATGACGTTGATAACGCCGGAATTGTTGGCGCGGATAAACGAGCTGGCGCGAAAAAAACGGACAATCGGCTTGACGGCAGAGGAGCTTGCCGAGCAAAAAGGCTTGTACAAAATATATTTGGCGGCGATACGCGGGCAAGTGACGAGCTTGTTGGAAAGTATCGAATTCGTGGACGCGGAGGTAAAAAAATGAACAAATTCAAGGTTGGCTTTATCGGCGGCGGTGCGCTTGCCGAATCGATTATTCGCGGCATTTGCGGCAAGATTTTTGCGCCGAGCGATATTTTTGTTTCGGAGATTAGGGCGGAGCGTTGCGAGGAACTGATTATGCGCTACGCCGTCAACGCCACGACGGGCGCGAATTTCCTCGACAAGGTGAGCCTGCTGATAGTGGCGGTCAAGCCCAAAGACGCCGAGGCGACGTTCGCGAAGTTGCAAGGGAAAATCCCCGCGTCGACGCTGATAACCTACACGGTGGCGGGGCTTAAGTTGGCTAACGTCGAGAAATTCTTCCCCGAACATAAAATCGTGCGAATCATGCCCAACGTAGCGGTATCGGTCGGCGAGAGCATGACGGCTTACACGCTCAACAAAAATGCCGCGCAGGGCGGCGAGCTGATAAAAACTTTCTGGTCGACGCTGGGGCGTGCGGTCGAGGTCGAGGAAAAATTGATGGACGCGGTGACGGGGCTTAGCGGCTCCGGACCGGCTTACGCGTTCCTGATGATTGACGCGCTGTCTGACGGCGGCGTAGCGGCGGGCTTATCGCGGGCGCAGGCGATTGAATTGGCGGCGCAAACGCTCCTGGGCGCGGCTAAGATGGTCTTGCAACTGGGCGAACACCCCGACGTTTTGCGCGACAAGGTAACCAGTCCTGCCGGCACGACGATTGAAGGTGTCCGCGTCTTGGAGCGCGGCGGCGTTCGGAGCGCGTTGATTGAGGCAGTCCTCGCGGCTACCGCCAAATCAAAATCGCTATAAAAATTTTTTACGGGAGGTCGCATGGAAAGCATATCGCAAAAGGGGCAAGGTATGCTCGAATACGCCTTGCTCTTGGGCTTTATCGCCGCGTGGCGATAGTCGTCTTCGTTAAGGGCGGTCTCGGCTACGCTATGGGAGGCGCGTTCGGCACGGCGGGCGAAAACTTGGCGGCGTCGAGCGAAACCTCCTTCGACTACGAGACGCTGACCGCCGAGGACGTTGCTCCGACCTACAAAACCCTAAACCGGCAGGCGATAAATCTTTCCGTGCAAAATATGTACGGCACGGTTATGGGCAGCGATACCGTCGACAAGGCGATTAAGTCCGAGACCAATCTGTTCGCCGACCCGACTGCCACGTCCGAAGGGCACCTTGCCTCGACGAAGGCTGAAGACGGATACCTTGCAAGCCCGCTATTCCGACGGCAAGGAGGTCATTTACTACCGCTTTTCGCCCGACGCCAATAACGTCATGCAAATCGAAACCAATTCCGATAAAACTTTTCGCGAGTTCATGTCGCCGTTAGCCTGCAGCGGCGGTTGGGAATACGACCGTTAAAGAAAATCTGCGCGGAGGCTTTAAATCCCGTCAACACGGCGGGATTTTTTGTGTTATAATTGCCTTGCTCAAACCGAGCAGGAAAGGACGGATACCAATGGGCGACAACGATATTCAATGGAGCGGCGCGACCGAAATAACCGAGGGCGGCACCTACGAGGACGAAAGTTATAATTCGACGACCGCCAACGAAAACGCCTTGCTAATCGATACCGACGAGGACGTGGAGCTGAACAATCCGACCGTCACGAAAAGCGGCGGCGGCTCGGCAGACGATAACGCAAGCTTTTACGGCACCAACGCGGCTGTCCTGGTTATGGGCGGCACCACGACCTCAATCACGGGCGGCACAATCAATACCTCGGCGGCGGGCGCGAACGGCGTCTTCAGCTACGGCGGCAACGGCGGCGAAAACGGCGCGGCGGGCGACGGCACCGAAGTCATCATTTCCGAAACCACAATTAGAACCACCGGCGACGGCGCGGGCGGTATCATGACAACCGGCGGCGGCACCACTCAGGCTAATAACTTGACCGTAACGACAAGCGGACGCTCAAGCGCACCGATTCGCACGGACAGAGGCGGCGGCTCCGTCACCGTCAACGGCGGCTCCTATACCTCAAGCGGGCAGGGCTCCCCCGCCGTATATTCAACCGCCGACATCGAAATTGAAGACGCCACGCTTACCTCCAATCTCTCGGAGGGCGTCTGCATTGAAGGGCAAAATTCCGTTGCGCTCACGAATTGCACACTAACCGCCAACAACACCGCTCGTAACGGCAATGCACAATTCCTCGACGGCGTGATGATTTATCAATCCATGTCGGGCGACTCCTCGGAAGGCACAGCGACTTTTTCCATGACGGGCGGCACCTTTACCAACAAGAGCGGGCACGCTTTCCACGTCACGAACACCGAAGCCGTTATCAATCTGGAAGGCGTCACCATTGAAAATACGTCGGGCATTTTGCTCAGCGTCAGCGACGACGGTTGGAGCGGAGCCTCTAATGTTGCCACGCTCAACGCAAATTGGCAGGAACTCACGGGCGACATCCTCGTCGGCGATAACTCCGAATTGACGCTTAACCTTTCGGACAGCTCGACGTTCACGGGCAATATCAGCGGCTCAATCACCAACGCAAGCGGCTCCGCCATTTCAAGCGAAGTCGGCACCGTCAGCGTAACCTTGGACGATACCAGTAAATGGGTCTTGACGGGCGACGCTTATATCAGCGACTTTTCGGGCGACGCCGCCAATATCGTTGCCAATGGTTTCACCGTCTACGTAAACAACGAAGCTCTGGACGGCACGACTGCCAACGACGATACCGCTACGACCGTTGCAAGCGGCATAGCTCTAAGCGCGGACGGCTCCACTTTGACGCTAGACGAGGACTTTGAGGGCAATACCATTGACTTGGCGAATTATCCCTCCGTTACCACCGTCGACGCCGAAAATGCTCCCGCCAATAACGACGACGGCTTGACTATCGCAGGCAACGCGCTGAATAATTCTATCGCGGGCAGCAGTCAGAACGTGAACCTCCTAACGGGCAGTTCGGGCAACAACACCTTGACCTTCGGCAGCGACTTAGGCAATTTTGTTTACTACAGCGCGGCGGGCAATGATACCGTCACGGACTTTGCTTCGGGCACATTCGGCGACATCGTGATTATCGATACCACGGTTGAAAGTGTCATTAGAAGCGGCTCCAACGTCTCCATTACGGCATCTAACGGCAATGCTATCGTCTTGCAAACCGACAGCGAGGACGAACTCATCTTCTACTCCGTTGACGGCGTGAACGCCAAATCCGCGCAGATTGCCGACAGCACCGTCGATGCAATTCTTTACTCAGCCGATACGGATTATTTTGCCCTCGGACAGGAAGGCGTCTTGATTGTTTCGGACGACGCGGACAATGACATTCGACTCGACGGCTCGGAGGGGCAGGAATTCTTCAATATCGCGAACATCGACGCCTCGAACGCCACGGGCGATAACAGTTTGGGCGGCGACGCGAAAGCCAATATCATAATCGGCGGCAGCGGCTCAAACGTATTGTGGGGCGGCGAAGACTCGGCGGACGATATTCTGTTCGGCGGCGGCGAAAATGTATTCTTCCTCGGCAAAGCAAACGGTAACGACTTTGTGGCGAATGCCTCCGCGACCGATACCGTCAACCTGTACAACGCGACCTTGAGCGACATAGTTGCCACTTCGGACAACAACGGCGTCATATCGGTTGCGTTCAATACCGGCAACGTCATCGCCGTCCAAAGCACCGACACCTTAAGCGCGACGTTTACTCTTTCAGACGGCTCCGCTTACCAATACAATCACGCAACTCAAACTTGGCAGGAAGCATAAAAATTATTTTTCGTCCTTCGGGCTTCGGCTCGGAGGATTTTTTTTTAACTGTTGCAAATTACCCTTCAAATGTGGTTTAATTAGCCTCGACGCGTATTCCGCCCGTCCCGACGGCGGACTGAAGCGCGATTGATTTTGGAAAGGAGAAGCTCCGCAAGCTCAAGCCTCGAAGGAACTGCAAAGCAACGGGCTTGCGTTGAGAATATAGCGACGTTTACAGGCAGTTCATTTCACGAATATGTGAGGATTATCTTATGTGAAAGAAAGGAGGATTCCAATGAGCGAATTTGCATTCGATCTTCAGCGTTTTGCTGAACTGGGGAGAGATAACTCGACTTCGGAAACACCGACACCGACGACGGAAACTCAGTCGGGAGGTGCCGAAGACGACGCAAGGCAAGCCGCGCAACAAAATAACGACAGAATGCTTATGCAGAACAGCGGCGGAAGCGATAACCGTTCCCCCTACATTGCAAATTATATTACAAATACCATTCCGAGCAACTTTATATCGGGCACGGACTCCGTCGACACGTATTTGAACGACGCTCTGGTCAATTACGTTACCATTAACACCGGCAAAGGCAATGACGTTATCGAATTTTGGGGCAGCTATCACTCAATCAACGCGGGCGACGACAACGATTACATTTACAGGTACCCCAATCAATCAACGATATATGCCGGCAAGGGCGATGACGTTATTGATTTCTACAGGAGTGCTCGTTACGGTGACATTATCACCTATGCCAACGGCGACGGCAACGACCTGATTATCAACTTTGGCGAAAAAGACACGTTGTATATCCCGGACGCCCCTTACACGACAGCACTCAGCGGCGACAATGTCCTCGTCCATGTCGGCGAAGGCACAATGATTCTGCGCAATGCAAACGGCAAGGTGGCTAATCTCTGGGGTACCCCCGACTCTCTGCCCGCCTTCTACAGCAGTATCGGCAACTATATGCCCAACTACTCACCAAACAATTTCATCGTGGCAACGGAAGATGTCGACGCGATTTATAACACGGGCACTTCCGTCGTAATGAACGCCTTTGCAGGCAACGATACCGTTCGTAACTTTGGCGACAGGGCGACAATCTACTCCTACGCGGGCGACAACGTCATTTCCAATCTCGGCAACGCGGCTTACATTGAATTGGGCGCAGGCAACGATTCCGTTTACAGCCGGGGGCAAGGTATCACGGTTGACGATACCATCATTCCAAGCACAATCAAGCCGGGCGCGGGCGACGATACCGTCTTGCTCAGCAGTTCTGCCAACGACCATAACTCTGCCAAAGACCATATCATTCTTTATAACAACGGCGACGGAAATGACCTTATTTATCTGGGCAGAAATGACACGCTGATAAGCAACGCTACCTTGGGCAACAACACACTCTCCATTGCGGGCGGCTCCTATTACACGTCAGCCGGCGGCGAAAATGTCCTCGTCACAGTCTATGACAGCACGGGCATTACGGGTACAATTACCCTGGTCGGTGCCACAAATGACGGTTACAATATCCGCAGTGACTCCGGCGATATCTCGTTGGCTGCCATTCCCTCGGCAGAAGGCGGTTTATATCTGCACGATACTCTTGCCAACACCTTAATCGTGGGCACGAACTACGCCGATTCCATTTGGAATTCCACAGGCGGCGATAACGCCACAATCAGCTTGGGCTCAGGCAATGACACCGTCAAATCTTGGGGTGAAAACGACTCAATCAACACGGGCGCGGGCGACGATTTCATTTACACCTATCCTTGGTACTCAACGATACACGCGGGCACCGGCAACGATACCGTTTCGCTCTACAGCAGTTCTTACACCAGGGGCGACGTTATCACCTATGCCAACGGCGACGGCAACGACGTTATTTACGGCTTCGGAACTAAAAACTCGTTGCTTATCTTGGATGCCGATTACTCAACGGTTGAAAGCGGCGAGGATGTTATCGTCACGGTCGGCGACGGAAGAATCACGTTGGCAGGAACCAATAACGGCAACGGAGTAAATATTTTCGGCTCCGACCCCAACCATTTCGATACGTCAAACATCGGTTCGGTAGTAAGCAATTCCGTTGACGCAACTTTAATCACCGGTACGGGCTATGCCGATTCGATTTACAACACCGGCAGTTCCGTTTCGATTGACGTTTCCGACGGCAACGACACCATTGAAAACAGATACGTCAATAATGTCTCGGTAACCGGCGGGGCGGGCAACGACTCGATTAACAACTATTCTGCGTGGTACAGCACGGTAGACGCGGGCGACGGTAAAGATACAATCCTCGTGTCCTACAGAGCTTATAATGACTCGCTGAACGCGGGCGCGGGTGATGACTTAATCAGCCTGAACAGCGCAAGCGACATCGGCAACTACGGCGGCAATACTATAACCGGCGGGGCGGGCAACGATACCTTTTTCGATAACCCGACCGCAAGCCTCGGCAACGTCTATCAATATGCCAACGGCGACGGCAACGACATTATCTACAACTTCGGAACGTTAAATACCTTGAGCGTGGACGACTACTATTGGACGGAAGCAAGCGACTCCGATATGCTCGTCCACGTCGGCGACGGAACAATCACTTTGGTCGGAGCCGGAGTCAATGACCGCAATGACATTCACATTATGGGGCGCATTATCCGCAATACCACCGCCTACACCTTAATCGCCGGCACGAGCAACAACGATTCCGTTTACAACGGCTATACCTCCGAAGGACACACAACTATCGCGACGGACGACGGCAACGATACCGTCACCAACTATGGCGATACCGTTGTTATCGACTTGGGCGCAGGAAACGATTCGCTCTACACCTCCAGCTATTACGGTACCATAAGAGCAGGTACAGGCGACGATACCATCTCGCTCGGCTACGGGCACGACAATATCGTTCAGTACTTAAACGGCGACGGCAACGACGTTATCTATAACCTCGGTGCGGCAAACACGTTGGTCATTGCGGACGCAGACTTTGATACGGCTGTAAGCGAAGACGGCTACAACGTGGTCGTGACGGTTAAAGACGACACGGGCAACAATACGGGCACGATAATTTTGGCGGGAGCCGCAAGCATCGGAGCCAATATTCAGAGCCCCTATCGCACTGTAGAGACTCGGACATACGACGGCGGTCGCATTATCACCAACTACACTGCCGATACCTTGCTTGCGGGCACGAGCAACAGCGATTCCGTTTACAATGCCTCTGCCGGCGAAGATGTGACAATCGCGACGGGCGACGGCAACGATACCGTAAGCAACTACGGCGACACCGTTGCAATAGATTTGGGCGCAGGAAACGATTCGCTTTACAGCTACTCCGAAGACGGTACCATAAGAGCGGGCGCAGGCAACGATACCGTCTCGCTCAGCTCCTACGCACGCAACAATATCATTCAGCATTTCAACGGCGACGGCAACGACGTTATCTACAACCTCGGTGTGGAAAACACGCTCTCCATTGCGGATACCGATTTTACAACGACGGCAAGCGGCGAAGATGTTATCGTTACAGCCGGTTACGAAACAATCACTTTGGTCGGTGCCAACAAATCCGTCGGCTTCAACATTCAAAGCCCCTACCAAACCCTCCAGACGGCAGTGAACATTTTAAAAAACACTGTCGCGGGCAACTTCATAGTGGGCACGGATTCTTTCGATTCGATTTACAATTCCTATGCCGGCGATTCTGTTGTGATCAACGTCTTGGCAGGCGACGACACGGTTGAAAACAACGGCGATAATGTCACAATCTACTCCTACGCAGGCAATAACGAAATCGAAAACTGGGGCAGCACGGTCAGCATTGACTTGGGCGCAGGCGACGATTCCATCTACAGCTACGGCGACGACAATACCATTAAGACAGGCACAGGCGACGATACCATTTCGCTCAGCAGCTATTCGGACGACAATGTCATCGTCTATAACAGCGGCGACGGCAACGACATTATCTACAACTTCAGCTCCGACGATACGCTCAGCATTTCGGGCGGCTCCTATTCCACGGCAGTCAGCGGCGAGGATATTATTGTCACTGTCGGCGACGGCACGATTACTTTGGCGGGTGCGTCAAGCTTGTCAAGCGTCAATATCAATAGTGCTTATTCCTATTCGGACGAGGGCGGCTTATATATCGACAACTACACCGCCAACACCTTGCTCACGGGCACGAGCTACGCCGATTCGATTTGGAACCACGCTTCGATTAGTAACGTGACAATCAACACCTATGCCGGCAACGATACCCTTAAAGTCTGGGGCAACCACAACTCAATCGACGCGGGCGAAGGCGACGATTACATTTACAACTATCCTTGGTACTCGACGATACACGCGGGCACCGGCAACGATACCGTTTCGCTCTACAGCAGCTCTTCGTACGGCGATGTCATTACCTATACCAACGGCGACGGCAACGACATCATCTATAACCTCGGCTCGAAAAACACGCTCTCCATTGCGGGCGCCGACTATTCGACGACGGCAAGCGGTTCGGATGTTCTCGTCCAAGTCGGCGACGGTACGATTACTTTGGCGGGTGCTCTAAGCGGCGGATATTATATCCAAGGCATCAACGGCACGGTGTCTCTGGCAGGCGGTTCCTCAAGTTCTTCTTCAAGCTCTTCCGGCGGCTCCGACACTATCGTTTCTTCCTCAGGCGTCACTTTAAGCAACTCCACTGCCGAAAGCGTGATAACGGGCACGGCTTTTGCCGATTCGATTTACAACTCAGGCAATTCCGTTACCGTTGACGCAGGCGACGGCAATGATACCATCTACAGCGGCAACGGCAACTATGCCTCAATCTATGCCGGCGCAGGCAACGACTCCATACGGAACTACGGTATTCGCCAGACACTCCGAGGCGGCGACGGCAACGATACAATCTACTCCTTCAGCTACAACGACTTGATTGACGGCGGTGCAGGCAACGACTCCGTTTCAATCGGCAGCGGCGTCTATGAAAACACGATAAGCGGCGGCACAGGCGACGATACAATCTACGGTCCCGGCTCCACCTACAGCGGCAACACCTTCACTTATGACAACGGCGACGGCAACGACATCATCTACAACTTCAGCTCCAACGATACGCTCAGCATAAGCGGCGGCTCCTATTCCACGGCAGTCAGCGGCTCTGATTTTGTCGTCAATGTCGGCTCCGGCTCTATCACCCTCATTGACGCGGCGTCTTTGGCGTCCTCTCTCAATATTCAAGGCACTCAAGCCTCGACATCTTCCGCAGATGCCATTTACGATTCCGACACGCAACTGTGGGGCGGCTTCGGCACGGATACAGAAACTTTGGTCGGCGGCACGGAAGCTTTTGTCGACGCCTCCGCGAACGGATTCGTGAACTTTGGCGATACGGCTTTGAGCGATATGGTTGCCTTGAATGACCTTGGCGGCTCAACGGCTACGTTCTTCAACACCGGCAACGTCCTCGCAACGAACACGGACTCCGTAAGCACGGCGTTCACCTTAGCCGACGATTCCGCTCATCGCTAAAATTAAACAACCAAATCTTTGCAGAACGCATAAAGATTATTCCTTCCGTCCTTCGGGCTGAAAAGCTCGGAGGATTTTTTTTACTGTTGCAATGCCGCCGCGTATGTGATTTAATGCGCAAAAAGTAATTGTCCGCTTCAGACAAAAGGAGACTTGCCATGAACAACATCATATTTGACATTCAGCGATTTGCGGAGGTAATTCACGGCGACACCGGCGGCAACAGCTTGCACGCCGACGAGGACAAAACGCAAGTGTACGGCTTGGCGGGCGACGACACCTTGTCCGCCAACGGCAAGAGTGACGTTTTGCTTATCGGCGGGTCGGGCAACGACATTTTGAACATGACGGGCGGCAACGGCACTTTGAGCGGCGGCGCGGGCTCCGATACCTTCAACCTCACGTATTCGGCGACGAATACACTTTCCGTCGTGATTGAGGACATCAACCCCTCGGCTGATAAAATCGTCGTTAATTTTGAGGGCGGCACTCCGCAACTTAATTACTCAATCAGCGGCAACGACGTTATTTGGACTGACGCCGCAGGTTATTTCAGCCTTACCCTCAAAGGTTCGACCGATTCAAGCGACTATTTCAACGGCACGGCTCACGAATACATTTGGGAAGTTTTGGAGGAGGTCAACGAAGAACGCGAGGACGTCGGCTTGAAGCCGTTGATTCTGTCGCAAGATTTGACTGACGGCGCGGGCATTCGTTCGCAAGAAATTATCACAAACTTCAGTCACACGCGCCCCGACGGTTCGGATTGCTGGACAGTTTTGACAAAAGAACGCTCTTGGAGCGTGGGCGGCGGTTACTATTACCAAAACGCAGGCGAAAACATCGCGGCAGGTAATGACGAGCCGGACGATACGGTTGAGCAATGGATGAATTCGCCGGGGCATCGCGCCAATATTTTGGATTCGACTTACGGCTACACAATGCTCGGCGTCGGTCATTCTTACGATTCAAGTTCGGAATACGGTAATTATTGGGTGCAAATGTTCAGCGGCGGTCTGAAATATCCCGACACCTTGAGTACGGCTGAACTTTTAACTGCTGAAATTAACGGCGTTTCTTCGACTACCGCGACGACTCCCGCCGCCGTGACAACGACTCCGCCAAGCTATATTTACGCGGGCGGCAACCAAATTATTTCCGATTATCAGTCGGGCGAAAAGATTTACCTCGGCACCATGCCGACGGGCTTTATCTTCGGCAGCGGCAACTTCGTTCTCGGCTCGACGACGGGCAATCTCCTAATCACAAACGCCAACGACAAGATTATCGACTTCGCGGACGGCGCGGGCAACGACTTCGCAAAAGCCTACAAGTTGACCAATGCGGGCGTGATTGACGGCAGAGGATTTGGCGGCTATCAATACCTTGTCGGCTCGGACGCGGCGGGCAC
>CALFJE010000096.1 GCA_937877545.1 uncultured Selenomonadales bacterium
GTGCACGGAGCGTATCAATGCCGCGTTATCGATTTGACGGAAACGACTTGAGCCGACCATTTTTTTTAGCCTGTGATAACTGTCACGCGAAATTTTTACGTCTCTTGATAAAATCGCAACAGAAATTTTCGCGAGGAGTTTGTTGACATGAGCACGAACAAAATCGTTGGTTGCGAGGTTATCCGCTACGACGCGGGCGAAAATATTTTCGTCGCCGATAAAAAATTCGTCGCGGTTGAAAAATGTTTTGAACTCCGTCTGAACGGCAAGCCCTTCAAAAAAATTTCCTGTTCGCCGAACGATTTGGAAGACTTGGTTGTCGGCATAATCGCGCAGGAAAATCCTGTAGCCGCCGCGCAGATTCAATCGCCCGCAGTCATCTTCCGCGCCAAAGATTTGCTTGCCTGCGCGGATAAGCTCCTCGGCGAACTCTCTGCCACTCACGACAAAACCAACGGCGTTCACAGCGGCGCACTCTTCGACGGGAAAAACCTCCTGCTCGTCCGCGAGGACATAGGTCGGCATAACGTCTTCGATAAAATTCACGGCGCGGCGATTCGTAACGGCGTCGACCTGCGCGATAAGGCTTTGGTTTTCAGCGGGCGATGCTCCTCCGAAATGATGATTAAGGTCGTCCGCATGAACGTCCCCGTTGTCGTCGCCAAATCCGTGCCGACCACGCACGCCGTTAATATTGCCAAGGAATTCGGCATCACGCTCGCGGGGCGTTTGAGAGCCGCCTCTTTTTGCATTTATACCAATCATCAGCGTATCGTATAGTTGGGAGGGATGACTTATGGATTTAAGCAGGCGAACGTTTCTTAAGGCAACCGGCTTGGGCAGTCTGGGACTCGCGCTGTCGAGCCTGGGCTTTGATATGCCCAAGGTTCAAGCGGCGGCCAAGACCTTCAAGCTGGCGGGCGCGAAGGAATTTACTTCCGTCTGCCACTTTTGCGCGTGCGGCTGCGGGCAAATCGGCTACGTCAAAGAGGGCAAGCTGATTCAGCTGGAGGGCGCAAGCGATTGCCCCGTCAACTTCGGCGGCTTATGTTCAAAGGGGCTCGGCTACGCGCAAATTCCAAACTCTATGGCGCGGACGACCAAGCCCATGTACCGTGCGCCCGGCGCGAAGGAGTGGCAAGAAATTTCTTGGGACGAGGCGATTGAGCGGGCGGCTCGTGCTCTCAAGAAGGCTCGCGACGAAAACTGGATTGACACCGAAACTATCAACGGCGAATCCGTCAAAGTTCAGCGCACCGACGCTATCGGGCTTATCGGCGGCTCGCAAGTCAACAACGAGGAATGCTATCAGCTCGTCAAAATGTTCCGTGCAATGGGCGCGATGAGTTTGGACAATCAAACCCGCGTTTGCCACGCCAACACCCCGCCCGCCATGAGTGCCGCCTTCGGGCGCGGAGCCATGACCAATCCTTGGTATGACCTCAAAAACACGAAGCTCGCCTGGATTGAAGGCTCCAACCTCGCGGAGTGTCACCCTATGGGCTTGAAAAATCTCATGAAGGCTAAGGCGAACGGCTTAAAAATTATGCACGTCGACGTTCGCTTTACGCGCACCTCCAAAATCGCCGACTACTTCATCCAGATTAGACCCGGCACCGATATTGCATTCCTCGGCGCGATTATCAATTACGTCATTCAGAATCACAAGTACGACGAACCGTATCTGCGCCGCGCCACCAACGCTTACATGCTGATTGACCCGAATTTTGGTTTCGAGGACGGCATATTCAGCGGCTACAATGAGGCGACCCGCAAGTACGACATGACAACGTGGCGTTATCAAGTCGACGCCAACGGCAAGCCGATGCGTTCAGCGGATTTGTTTGCGCCCAATACCGTCATGAGCATTCTCAAGAAACACTACGAACGCTACAGCTTTGAAGTTGTTTCGTCGATTACGGGCGCGAGCGTCGCCGATATTAAATTCGCGGCGGAGCTTTATTCAAGCGTCAAGCCCGCCGTCTTCATGTACGCGCTGGGCATGACCCAACACACCGTCGGCGTCGAAAATATCCGTTGCTTTACGGTGCTTCAGCTCCTGCGCGGGAATATCGGCGTGCCCGGCGGCGGTATCGACGCCATGCGCGGTCAGCCTAACGTTCAAGCTTCGACCGACTACGGCATTATGTTCCAATACTTCCCAGGCTATCTGCCGTGGGTGACCGAGAAGACCAACACCCTTGCCAAATGGACGCATAACAGCGGCACGTTCAGAGCGAAATTTTTAATCAACCTGCTCAAAGCTTGGTTCGGGGACGCCGCCACTAAGGATAACGATTACTGCTTCGGACTTTTACCCGTTCGCAACACCACGCAGAACGATTCGATTTACGTCCAGTTTGAAAAGGCTATCGAAGGCAAGATGAAATGCATTTACTTCGCGGGACAAAATCCGCTCGTTTCCAATCCGAACCTCGGCAACGTCCATCGCGGCTTGCGCAGTTTGGATACCGTTATCGTGGAGGATTTGTATCTCAACGAGACGGCGAGTTTCTGGGAACGCCCCGATAACCCCGAAGGCTCCACCGAGGGCATTAAGCCCGAAGAGATTCAGACGGAAGTGATTTTCCTGCCCGCGTGTTCATATCTGGAGCGCGAAGGCACCATGACCAATTCGATGCGTATGATTCAGTGGCGCATGAAAGGACCCGACCCGCTCGGCGATTCAAAGCCCGATTATCTGATTCTTGACATGCTGTGGAAAAAGATTCGCGAACTGTACGCCGATTCGACCGACCCCAAAGACCAAATCATTAAGCTGTTGACGTGGAATTATCCGCAAGACCACATGGTTGAATACATAATGCGCGAGGTCAACGGCTACGACCTGTCGACGGGCAAGCTCCTCAACGGCATAGGCGAAATTAAAGACGACGGCACGACCAATTCGGGCATGTGGATTTATGCGGGCGTCACACGCGACGGCGATGTCCATATGGCTAAGCGGCGCGGGCAGGACGACCCCGGCGGCATGGGCATTTATCCCGGTTACGGCTGGGTATGGCCCGATAATATTCATCTGCTGTACAATCGCGCCTCGTGCGACGAAAACGGCAACCCCGTCAACCCCGATAAAAAAATCGTCTGGTGGAACGCCGCTACCAAAATGTGGGAGGGCTACGACCGCCCCGACGTTGGAAGCTTGACCGCCGCGCCCGATACGCCTGCGGGGCAAAAACCGTTCCGCATGGTTGGCGAGGGCGTCGGCAGGATTTTCGCGGCTCCGTATAAAGACGTGGAAAACGGCGAGACCCGCGACAGCTCCTCCACGCCCGTTGACGGACCGATTCCCGAATTCTATGAGCCCGTCGAAAGCCCAACCAATAACGCGCTCCACATGAACCCCAACGCGCAGTTCAGCCCGTGCGTCATTTATCCGCGTATGCCCGACCTTCAGAAAATCGGCACGAAGGACGAATTCCCCTACGTGCTGTGCAGTTCAAGTATCGCGGAGCATTGGTGTAGCGGCACGATTACCCGTCACGTCACGTGGCTCAACGAGCTTGTCAAGGAGCCGTTTATCGAAATGCCCAAAAAGCTCGCGGAAAAGCTCGGCATAAAGAGCGGCGACGAGGTGATTGTCCGTTCGACGCGTGCGCAGATTAAGGAAAAGGCAATGGTCACCGACCGAATCAAGCCGCTGATTATCAACGGCGAGGAGGTCTTCGTGACGTGGCAGCCGTATAACTGGGGCTTCAAAGGCTTGTCGACCGGACCGAGCGGCAACTACATCACGATAGACGCGCTCGACCCCAACGCTCAATCGCAGGAGTTCAAGGCGTGCCTCATCGACATCAAGAAGGCTTAACGTCATGGGCAAAATAAAAACGCTCGCGGCGTATCTGACGGAGCATGAATTTTTGCGCGAAACGGCGGAATTCCACGCGAGGCTGGAAAAAATGTTCGCGGAAATTCAACCGCTCAACCTGCCGCCACGCGATAAAGTCTTGGAACTCGTCAAAGACGGCGTGCCGCTCCTTCAACAAGAACCGTTCCAATCGCAAATCCTCGACGCGACTCAAAAACTTCTGCCGACGATTCCGCGCAGGCTTCAAGAAATTTTCTTGCGGCAGGAAAGTTCCGAGGAGGTTTTGGCGCGGAAAGAATTTTGGGCGGCGGTCGATAAACTTATCCCCGACGAATTGAAACGTTGGGAGCGCGAGGAGTGGCAGGAAAATTATTGTCCGATATGCGGAAGACGCCCCGTCATGGCGCAGCTCAGGAAGTTCAACGAGGGGCGGGCGCGATACTTGATTTGCGGCGGCTGTCGGGCGCAATGGAATTGGCGGCGCGTGGGCTGTCCGTATTGCGGCAATGAGGACTTGGAACGGATTCACATTTTGGAATTTGATGCGAAGATTCGCTTGGACGTGTGCGACGTTTGCAACTGCTACCTCAAAACTTACGGCTCGGAGGACGAGGAGGCAATTTACCTGCTTGACTGGACGACGTTGCACGCGGACTTACTGGCGGAGGAAAAAGGCTTGCACAAATGCGGAGCCGTCGAATTGGAATAACGAAAGAAGGGATACACATGGCAACGGAAATGGCAATGCTTCACGACGTGGCGCGATGTTCGGCTTGTCGGGCGTGCATGGTCGCTTGCAAACAATGGCACGACTTGCCCGCCGATATGTCGACGCCGTTCAAAGGGCAATACCAATCGCACGCCGATTTGACGCCCACGACGTGGAACTTAATCAAAATGAACGAACGCACCGACGCGGGCGGACGCTTCCATTGGGACTTCATCAAGTTTCAGTGTATGCACTGCGCCAAGCCCGCCTGTATGCTCGGTTGCCCCGAACACGCCATATCGCAAAAGGACAGCGGCGCGGTCGTCATAGACGAGGCTAAGTGCGTGGGTTGCGGCTACTGCAGGACGAATTGCCCCTTTAACGTCCCGCGCATTGACCCCGACCGCAACAAGTCTACCAAGTGCGATTTGTGCTTCGACAGGATTGAACACGGCATGATTCCTTCCTGCGCCAAGACTTGCACGGCGGAGGCGATTAACTTCGGCACCAAGGCGGCAATGACTAAGCTTGCCGAGGAACGCCTTAAAGAGGTGCGCATGAATCACCCCGACGCGCAACTGTACGGCGTGCACCCAAACGGCGTCGGCGGTACTCATATGATGTACGTCCTGCCCGAAAAGCCCGAAGTCTACGGCTTGCCCGCCAATCCCAAGACGCCCGAATCAATCGACCTGTGGCGCGACTATATCCGTCCGCTCGGCAAAATCGCTATCGGCGGCGCGGCGGCCGGGCTTGCCGGCTTAATGGTCTTGAACAAACTTATCGGCAAGAAAGGAGCGTGACGACCATGTTAATCGAAAATCGCTACGTGCCGCGCCACCAAAAAAGCTTCACGGTCTGCCACTGGCTCAACGCAATTTCATTCTGCATGCTGTTCCTGACCGCGTTGCCGCTCTACGCCGACACGTTCTTGTTCCTGTATAACATTTTCGGCGCGAAAACGCTCCAATACGCGCACAGATTCTTTGCGGTGATTTTTATTGCGACGCCGATAATCGGGTTGCTGTCGGCTCGCGAGGGCTATGCCACCATGATTAAAGAGGGCTTCAGTTTCGGGCGCGACGATTTGATTTTCCTGCTTAAGTTCCCGTTCACGCTCTTTGGAATGCATCCGAATATGCCAAAGCAAGGTTTCTACAACGGCGGCGAGAAAATTCACATCTTGTTACAAGGGGCTGTGGGCACGGTGTTAGCCGTTACGGGCTTAATCCTGTGGTTCGGCAACGGCGTCATTGACAATTCGATTCGCGCCTGGATGATACCGCTCCACTCCATAGCGGCGGCTCTGGGGCTTGCGGCGGCTCTGTCGCACATTTACCTTGCGGTCGTGCAAAATCCCGACAGTTTGCACGGCATGACCGAAGGCTCAATCAATGCCCGCTATGCCGTCCACCACCACGGTGCTTGGGTCGACGAGCTTATCAAAGACGGCAAGGTCACCAAACAGGAAATCGAACGAGCGGCTTAAATCGCGAATAATTTTATCGGACTGCGCGGAGCACTCTGCGCGGTCTTTTTTATAAATCAAACGGATGACTTAGGTCGCGAATAAAACAGGCAAGAGAAACTCTCTCCTGCCTTATTTTTTTTTGCCCATCAACCCCGGCGCGAAGAAAGTATTGGAATGACAGTTACCTGACAAAATCCTAAATCCTAATTCCTAAGGAGTGAAAAGCGATGAGATACGAGCGGAATTTACTATATGAGATGGAGCGATTTACGGAGCAGGCGTCGTTGAAGTGTTATTCGGGCAGTGAGCAATTATTGATGATGAAGATAATCATGATGCTGAATGCGCGGAAATGGCCAGAGGCGGCAGTGATAAGCAACAGGACATTGGCGGCGGAGTGTGGTTTATGTTCGTCGACGGTCAACAGGAGCTTGCGGCTTTTGGAGGCGGAGGGTTGGCTTAGTTTGGATACTTATCGCAAGACGACGCAAATCCGCTTGAACAAATCGCCCGCCAAAAAGAATGCCGGGGCGGTTAATGAGGCTCTGGGCGTCGACGAGGCGTGGGAGGCAATGCTCCAATCGCTGAGCACGACCGATAAGCTGATGTTGGAGCGGATAATCACGCCCGAAAGCTTACCCGTGCTAAAGCAGATATATCACGAGCGCAGGGGTGTTATTAAGTCTTCGCCGGCGCGATATTTGGCAACGGTTTGGACACGCGCTCAAAAGGGCAAGGGCAAACTTAAACAACACGACCCCGCCGAGAAAGCGGTACAGGAACTTAAGGCTAAGCTCAAAAGCGAGGCGGCGTCCGTTAAAGCTGACGCGGAGACTAAGGAATTGATAGCGCGTTATGAGCAAGACAAGGCGGCAGTCGAAGGCGAGGCGGCGGCTTTGAATTTGGATGTGTTGACCTATCTTTATGATCCGCAGGCGCGTGCCGACGCACTCAAGGCTAAGGAGACCATAACGACCGAGGCGGCTTACTCCCTGTTGCCCGTCGAAAATGTTGCCTCTTTGGACAGTGACGAGCCGGCAGTCATAAGCTTTATGCCTTCCGTTGAGTCCGCGCAGATTGATGCGACCGAGATAAGCAACGAGGAGGACAGTGCTCTGCTGGCTGATTTTGCCAAGCATAAGCCCGCCGTGATAGCCGACGTTGCCGCCGACCTCAACTTGACGGCGCAAGAATTTGTCTTTGATAAGGCTAAGCGCAACGCGGCTTTGAGAGCCGATAAGAAGAAAGACGCCGTTGAGCGTGCCGATGTTGCCTTCAAGCTGAAGAAAGCCTTTTTCGTGCGCGGCAGTGTTTATAAGCATCGCGGGCAATATTCTCGTGCCAAGCTGACGGGCTATTTCGGGACTTCCGACGTTAGCGGTATTTTTATCATGTACATGGATTCGCAGAGCAGTTACGACCGCACCTACAGCGACAAGGTTGAGGTGTTGCGTCAATATCTGCAGGTTGAAGTTACGGATAAGGAATTTGCCACGAATCGCGCCCTCTGCGCGGATATGCTTAGTAAAGCCGGCATTAGTGCACACGACTTTGTTCATGAAGACTTTGGCAAGACTTACGGTTGGGATTTGCCCGCCGATATAAGCCCGCATGAGCGCGCCGTTGCCATTATCGAACACATCAAGAAATGCAAGGCTCTCCGCGCAGATTATGTAGCCGCCACGAGTGCGCTCATAACCGAGACGACCGAGCGCGATAACCTTGCCTTGGCACATTGGCTGCATGATTCGCCGTCGTCTAAGCGTTTGCTTATGGAATATTTGAATCGCTCCTATCCCGAAGTGGCGGCGGACAATCTTTTGGAAAGCGTGCCTGTTCGCAATGAACTCATAGCTTTAAAGCCGCAGGAGCGCATGATCTTGAAGCCCACGCCGATTAGCCGTGCATTGGAGGCTGCTTACAACATGACGGGCTCTTCCGAATGGTGGGGACACTTTGAGCAAGTCTGCAGCGTGCACGCGTCGGATGTCATATATAACGAGGAGATAAGGCGCATGGTACTTAAGCGTCTGAAGGAAACCTCGCCGGGTGATTATGATGTTTTGATTTCTTTAATGGGAGGCTGAGGTATGAAAGAAAAGGAAATTTATATCGGCAAGGAATTCCGCGATTCAAGCGGGATAGCCATTCGCGAAGGCGACACCGTACGCTATCAACACTACAGCGAATATCAAGCCGTGGACGTGAACGGCAAGCTTTACCTTTTCAACGGGGACAGGAAGGAGTTGCGCCCTCCGGCGGACTTCGACCCCGACGCCCTCGACGTGATAAGGAGGAATGAGTAATGAAACGCCCCAAATTCTTGAAGGCAGAATCTACTCTGCCCAATCACTGGCAGGCGGTCAGCGTCGATTCGATTAAGGGCTTGTTTATCAGAGCCCGCGACCTCGACGACACGCCGCGCTACGACATAGTTGCCAAACTTGACCTGCGCCCCGACGAGATGATCGTCGAAGGCGACTTTGAAAACGCTCACGACGCCGAACTTGCCTTGGACTTTCTTGTTGACGAACTCAACGGAGATGATTAACCTCATGAGCTTAAAAACACTGATAGGTTTCGCGGTGATAGTGCTGGCGACCACGGCGTTTCTCGTCGGCATTGTCATTGTCTACGAACCGCCCGCCTTCTTCGGCTATATCTTCGGGGCGTTCAGCGGGGCTCTCTGGCTCGGCTTATGCGTCCTAATCTGCGAATACGCGGGGGTCAAATAATGGGCACGGCAAAGGTATACAGCATAGCTGATTATATGAAAAAAGAATTCGACGCCGATGTGGAGATTCACCGCAACGTCAGAGAAATGCTCAACATCTTTAGCGATATGGCATTGACCCAAGTGCGCGCCGAGCATGAAGATTTGCAATGGGATTTGTACGACGCGGCTAAGGATTTCGTCAAAGCGTGGGAGCGTCGCGAAAAAATACGCAAGGAGGACACATGCAACAGTTAAAGTTTAGAGGACGCGAGCCCATGTTCGGGCAATGGTTTGCCGGCACGCTGCTCCGCGAGGGGCAAATCGTCATGATAAGCAACGGCACCGCCCGCTACGTGGTAGACCCTGACAGCGTTCAACAGCTCCTCGGCGTCGACCGCAACGGCTTTGAAATCTACGAAGACGACCTCGTCAAGCCGCGCCGCGCCCCACGCGATATGGCTTATCACGCCAACGTCTGTGACTTCGACTTGATAATCGACGGCAAGATTGAAAGGGTGACCTTCTGATGGGACTTTCGTTTTATCTGAAAGACGCCTCCGCGGATAAGGGAAAATGCCTGCGTCGCGCCAAGCGTGCGAATACCCTGCCTCTGCTCGGCAGGCTCATTGCCGCCGAAACGCAGGCTGAAGCTGAAAAGCTTTTGGAAACGTTTTCCATAGAAAAGTTGCAAGGGTCACAAAATCGGGCAAATCCAAGAAATTTCCAGGGGGTCGGAAGCGGGGCTTGCTGAAAATCCGCTGAATCCGATTTTCATAGGGCAAAAACGGCTCAAAAAGCGTGACACTTGCAACCTTCTGAACTTAAGCTGGAAAGTCATTTTATAGAAATGGCGTACTTACGCCAAAGTGCTTTTCAAAGGCTCGAAAATCCCCAAGGGGTTTCAATGAAAAACTACTGAACACTTTTAACAAACGGAGGAGTATTATCATGAAACAGTTTATCAAGATGCAGGACGGCAGATATGTGCGCGCCGATGTGTTTGTACGCTTTGGCGTGGCGCGCGATTTCATCGGCGACGATGCGGTGTATCGCGTTTACGGGGCGACCGAGCTCCAAGGCAGCCCGACCGACACCGAGAAATTCTGGATTGCCGTCTTCGACATCAAGGCGTCCGCGCAGGCTTATCTGGACGCGCTCATTGACAAGTTGGAGGGCAACGAGACGGTTGACTACGAGCCGACGTTTTAACGGAGGAAGAACATGCGGACGATAAAATTCAGGGGCGTTGACGCCGTGACGGGCAAAGTCGTTTATGGGTATTACAATCCCTTTCTGAACGCGGAGCAATTGCCCATGATAGCGACGGCTCAGGGCGACGTGTTGATTAAGGACGAGAGCCTTGCTCAACTCATCGGCGTCGACGTTTTCAATAAAGAGATTTACGAGGGCGATATGGTATTGCGCATCAAGGATTGGGACGACGAGCGCGCTGATTATGTGGAGGCGAAAGCTTTCCCCATGCCCGCCGAGTTTGACGATTATACGGCGATAGCGAACGGCGAGATTGTCAGGGTTTAAGGAGGAAACAGCGTGAGCTTGAAAGAAATATTCGAGAAGACGCTCAGCGGACGCTACACGACGCCCGACAAGATAGCGGCGGAATATCCCAACGGCGTGACTTTGGTTGGCTTTTCCTATGTGGAGGTCAAGGGCAAGCAGACGCCCAGCTACAGGATAGCCGAGGACGGGGGTCAAACGTTTTTGGCGAGCGGCAAGCTGCTCATGGAGTTGACGGAGCGTTTGCTTTCGGAATATGAAACGGCGGAGGCACTCGACGCGGCGCTCAGGGCGGAACCGGTCATGATTCAAATCTTCCCGCTGGTTGAGCTGCCGAATAAGAATAAGTTCCGCTTTGTGAAGTATTTGGGAGCGGTGGATCAAGACACGGGCGAGGTTACGTGAGCCTGTCGGAAAAGGCGCGTCAAGCCCGCGAGTGCGGATTGGACTATGGTAATTATGTGGCTAAGTTGGCTCAAGGTTACACCTATGCGCAGCTGTATGAATTGGCGCATCCTGCTAAGCGTCAGTGTTGCATGTGCGGGGCGGACTTTGAGCCGGCTGTCCACAACCAACTTTGTTGTTCCCCGGCGTGTTCAAAGGCGGCGAAGAGGTTACGGGCTAAGAGATACTATCGCAAACAAGCCGAGAAATACCGCGCCCGCTCTCGTGAAAGGTATCATGCCGACAAGGAACGTTGGAAGGCACTAGCCCGCGCTTGGAAAAAGGCTCATCCCGATTATCAAAGGAAATGGCAGAAAGCTCATCCCGAAAAGTTACTTGAATATAAGCGTCGTTATCGACTTAAGAAAAAGGAGGGCGGCAATGATCTGTAAGGAGTGCAACAAGGAATTTGAACCGCGTCACTTTAACCAACGCTATTGTTCGGAGGAATGCTTCCGCAAAAACCTCAATCGTCGTGCGCGGGAATATCAGCGGCGGCGGCGCGGGGTGATTCGGGTTAATTGCCCGATATGCGGCGTGGAATTTGAGCGGCACGTTCCCAATAAAAAGTATTGCTCGGAGGAATGCCGGCTCGAAAGCAGAAGGCGTTGGTGTCGCGCTAATTATCGGAGCAACACGAAGCTTGAGCGGAGCAACACGAAGCTTGAGCGGAGCGAGTGTCCGATATGCGGCAAGGAATTTGAACCGCGTCACTTTAACCAAAAGTATTGCTCAAACGAATGCAAGAACGAGCGGGATCGTCGTTGGCAGAGGAAATATCAGCGGCGATACTACGCGTCGCGCAAGGCAAAGCTGGCGGCTTATCAACGGGAATATAGAGCCCGGCACCGCAAACGGATTAACTTTCAGCAAAAAAAAAGGAGATGGCGGCATGGTCTGTAAGGAATGCGGCAAGGAATTTGAGCCGCGTCACTTTAACCAAAAGTATTGCTCAAACGAATGCAAGAACGAGCGGGAGCGTCGTTGGCAGAGGGAATATCAGCGGCGGATTCACCATTACAAGCCCCTCGAAACTCAAATCTGCGCGGTTTGCGGCAAGGGATTTAAGCCGCGTCACAAGAGGCATAAATATTGCTCGGAGGAATGCCGGTGTGTTCGCAAAATGGCTAAGCAGAACCAATACGACTTGAAACGTCGCCAGCCCAAACACCACGAAACTCAAATCTGCGCGGTTTGCGGCAAGGAGTTTAAGCCCGTCAATGTGCAGAATATATATTGTTCCCCCCAATGCCGGGTTGAAGCTCAGCGGCGGTACCACGCGGCAAACAGGGAAAAGTATAACGCTTATCACAGGGCTTATTATGAGAAGCACCGCGAGGAATGCCAGTTTTACGTAAAAAAGTGGAGGTGGCGACATGATATGCCCGATGTGCGGGGTTGAGTTTGCGCCTCGTTATAAGTGGCAGAAATATTGCAACAGCAAATGCGCGCGGAAAGCTAATTCTTCTTCTTACAAGTATAAGCCCGTGGAGCGCGTCGAACGTCAATGTGTGATCTGCGGCAAGACTTACACGGTACACCAGGGCAATCAGCGGACTTGCGGGGCTTATGAGTGCCGCAAGGCATATGCCAAGCGCAACGACAAGGTCGGAGCCGACGAGGAATTGATTTGGCAGCCGATATGTCAGAATTGCGGCAAGGAGTTCAAGCCGGCTTATGAGCACGAGCATTTTTGTTCCGATAAGTGCCGCTTTCAATTCTTTCATATGGAGAAATGGTATGCTGATTAAATGTGAGCTTTGCGGCGAGGCTTTTTGGACGACGCAGAAGACAAGGCACTTTTGTTCGCGGGGCTGTTATGCCAAGTGGCTCAGCAAGACCAAGAGCAAGAAACCTGCGCCCGAGCCCGTTAAGCCGAGCGGCATTCGCTTGACGGCGGCTCAATATGATGAGCTGTTGGATTGGATATTTAACGGGGGCGTCAACCCCTTGGGAGGTGCGGGCGTTGAAATTGAACAGAAAGCTAATCTTTGATGAAATGACCCGGCGCGGCTGGAAGATAAAGGACTTGGCGGAAAAGGCGGGCTTGTCGTATTGGACGCTGCACAGGATTTTGCATCAAAAGGAGCGCAAGAATTACACCATTGCGCTTGAGAAGTTGGCATGGGCTTTGGACAAGGAAGGACCGGAAGACATATTGATTCGGGAGGCTTAGCGCATGAAGGCGTCGGAATTGAACGAGGTGCGACTTTTAAAAATGAAACTGTGCGCCTATGAAATCCTGTTGACGCGGGCGCGAAACGCTTTGTCCAACATGGCGTCGATGGCGACGGATTATCCGAGCTCCGGCACTTTGAAATCGCGGGTTGAGGAACTAACCTTGAAGGTTATGCACTTGACAGAGCAAATCGCCCGCCTCCGCGCAGATATGGAAGAGGCGGCACTGGGGCTGGCGACGCGGATTTGTCAAATCTTTATCGACGAGACCGAGCAGACGCTCATGCTGCTAAGGTATGTTGAATGCCTGCCTTGGACTAAGGTTGCCAAGCGCATGTATTACTCGCGCCGCAACGTCTGCCGCCTGCACGACGCCATAATCACGCGCATTGACGCCCATTAGCCCGGCAAATATAATTAGACTACCATCCATAACGGAAATACTCCTTTCATATACACTACCTCCTTAAGAGCCTTCGGGCTCAATTTTTTTGGAGTGATAAGCATGAAGGTTTTCATAAATCCCGGTCACGGCGGGCTTGACACGGGGGCGGTCGGCTGCGGTTTGGTTGAGCGCGACGTTACCCGCGTCCTCGGCTTGCGCGTGGCGCAATGTTTAAAGGCGGTGGGCTATGACGTTGCCCTCTTTCAATATGACGGCTTGGAGGCAATCTGCGCGGAGGCTGAAGACTTCGAGGCGGACTTGTTTGTGAGTATTCATTGCAATTCTTTTGACGGGCAAGTTTACGGCACCGAGACCTATCACGCGCCGTATTCGGCAAAGGGTTGGCTGGCGGCAAATGCCGTGCAAAGTCAGCTTATACGCTCCTTGCCCACTACCGACAGAGGAATAAAGACTGAGCGTTTCTATGTGTTAATGAATACGTCAATGCCGGCGATATTGATTGAAACCGCCTTTATCGACAACCCTGCCGACGCGGTTTTGCTCCGCTATCGCCACGACGACTTTGCTCATGCCATTGCCCGAGGCGTCACTGATTTTTTCGCTAAGGTACTTCCTTGACGGGCGTTTAACCGCGGCTCGCGGAGGCGCGGCAAAAAGGCAGGTATGCATTTTTTAAATCACTTAACCGGTTTAACTTGGAGCCGTGACATATTATGAACACAATCAGCCGCGTGAAGGGCGGTTTGGAGTTTATCAGCGTCAGTCAAAAGCAAATGGCGGCGGCACTGGAGCTGACCCCTGCGCGGATAAATCAGCTGATAGACGAGGGAATAATCATCCGCGACGAATCCTCCCGCGTCGGCGAAGTCATGATGCTTGAAAGCCTTAGGAATTTCTATCTTTCAAAGAAAGCAACGGGCGAGGGCGTCAACTTTTGGAAGGAGCGCGCCCTCCACGAAAAGGCTAAGCGCGAACTTGCCGAGCTGAAAGTCTCCGAGCGGCGCGGCGAGCTTTACGAGGCGGCAACGGTCGAGGCGGTTTTAACCGAGCTGCTGATTGACTTTCGCAACAAACTTTTGGGCTTGGGGCACCGCACGGCTCCGAGACTTGCCGGCTTGACCGTCGGGGAAATTTGCGCGGAACTTGACCGAGAGATAGAGGAGCTTTTGAACGAATTGGCGGCTGAAAGCGATGAAGAGCGGATTAGATTTGGCACGCCTTCTGCGGGCAACATTGAAGACACCGCCGAAAGTGAGCGTGTCGAATTGGGCGGCGACGTATCGGCAACTGCCGAGTGATTCGCCCGAGCCGGGGCGTTATCGCGTCGAACGTGTTCCTTATTTTCGTGAAGTGATGGACGCCTTCACCGAGCCCAATATCCGCCGCATAGCCGTCAAGTCCGCCGCGCAGGTCGGCAAAAGCGAAGTCCTTTTAAACGTCGTGGGACGCTACGCCATGCTTGACCCCGCCAACATCATGATTATTCAACCGACGCTTGCCGACGCCGAGGATTTTTCTAAAGCCCGCCTCAGCCGCATGATAGCCGATACCCGCGTTTTGACGCCGCTTTTTTATGAAAAGCTCAAAACCCGCGACGCCAATCAGACTATCCTCAGCAAATTTTATAAAGGCGGCAGGATAATCTTAGTTGGAGCCAACAGCCCGACGGGGCTGGCTTCCCGCCCGATTAGGATTCTTCTTTGTGACGAGGTTGACCGCTATCCGCCCGCTTTGAGCGAAGGCGACCCCGTTGACCTTGCCGAGAAAAGGACTTCCAATTTCTTTTCGGCTAAGATTGGGCTGTTCTCTACGCCGACGGTTAAAGACGCGAGCCGCATTGACGTTGAATATTTATTGGGGACTCAAGAGGAGTGGCGACACCGTTGCCCCAATTGCGGGGAGTGGCACGTCTTGTCGTATCAAGATATGATTTGTGATTCTTCAACGCGGCTTGACGAGGCGGGGCGTCGTGCGGTCATTGTTAAGCAGGTGAAGTGGCGTTGCCCCGATTGCGGCTTTGACTTCGACGAACAGATCATGCGCCGCGCTCCGCAGAAATATTTCGCCTTGAACCCCGACGCCCTACAAAACGGCGTGCGTTCCTTTTATATCAACGGCTTTGTGAGTCCGTGGCTTAACTGGCGGGGCATCATGCGAGAGTGGCTTGAGGCTCAAGGCGACCCTGCGCGGGAGGCGGTCGTCATGAACACGCGCTTTGGCATATCTTACGAGCAACGCGGCGAGTATTCGGACGAAAGCGTCTTCATGAATCGGCGCGAGGATTATACGTTGCCGGCAGAGGTTTTATTGATAACGGCGGGCGTGGACGTGCAAGCCAATCGCCTGGAATATCTGATAGCGGGCTGGGGCGTCGATTTTGAGTGTTGGTGTTTGGAAAGGGGACTGGTTCGCGGCTCTCCGACCGACGCCGCCACGTGGCAAGCCCTTGACCTTATCCTTGACAAAACCATTGGCAATAAAAAAATCGCCCGCACTTTCGTCGACAGCGGCTACAGCACGGCGTTCGTCTATGAATATTGCAAGAATCGGCGCGACCGCTACGCCATAAAAGGCATGGGCGGCTACGGGCGCCCGCTGATTTATAAATACACTTATCCCGACGCCGGCATTATCCTTACTATCCTCGGCGTGGATGACGGCAAGAATGAGATTTACAATCGGCTGTCTGTGACCGAGGGCGCGGGGCGAATTCATTTTCCGTTGACCTTCGACGAGACTTTTTTTAAGCAGTTGACGGCAGAGCGGCGAATAATCCGAAAAAGCGGCGGCATGCTTATGCCTTCGTGGGAGCCGGTAGCCAAAGGCGCGAGGAATGAGGCTTTGGACTGCCTGATATATTCATTGGCGGCGGCAAAATCGCTCATGGGCAACGCCGACCCGCAAGCTTTCTGGAAGTCTTTCACTCAACCCGCGCAGATTAAACGAACTTCAAAACCGCGGCAAAGGACGGTAGACATATGGTAATGGCGAACATAAGGCGGCGGCTGGCGGAATATTATTTGGCGGAGAGTGCCATTCTTCGAGGGCAGGAGTATGAAATCGGCGACAGGCGCTTGAAACGCGCAGATTTGGCGGAAATTCGTCGGGCGATAGACGATTTGGAGGCGGCTCTTGCCAATGAGACTTTAAAGCACGGGCGCGTTAAGAGGGTGATTTTCATTGATTAACATAAGGGGCTACGCGGGCGGGGGTGCGTCGCGGATAAAGCCGACGCTGAAGACGTGGCGACCTCAACACTACTCCGCCAAAACCGAGATTGATTTAAACCTCAAGACGCTTAGGGCGCGAGCCGCCGATTTGGTTAAGAATTCCGCCGTCGGGTCTGCCATAGTCGAGACGCTGACGGCGGGCGTCATCGGGAGCGGGCTTAAACTTTTCCCGCGCCCCGACGCCTTGACGTTAGGGTTAAGCGTGGAAGAGGCAAGGGCTTGGAGCCGCCGCGTCAAAGCCGAGTTCAACCTTTGGGCGGGCGAGGCTATGAGTTGCGACTTTCTCAAACGCAACACATTCGCCGAACTTCAAGCCATAGTCTTTAGGAGCTACCTCACCGAGGGCGACAGTTTTGTTTTATTTAAGCGAAGGCAATCTGCGCGGGAACGTCCCTATACCTTGCGGCTTCAAGCAGTGGAGGCTAATCGAATCAGCACGCCCAACTTGCCCGACAGCGGCGTTGAGGTATCGCGTGGGAATAATCGAATAGTCAATGGCATTGAGGTTGACGGCAGCGGCGCGCTAATCGCGATTTGGGTTGCCAATCGCCTCATGGAGCCCAATGACATTGGCGGGGCTTTGGAGTGGCAAAGGGTTTTATGGCGAGGGCGACGTACGGGCAGGGAAAATATCTTGCACATTTGCAACGACTTGAGACCTGCGCAATATCGGGGAGTGCCGGTGTTGACGCCGATTATCGAAAGCCTTAAACAAATCAGCCGCTATGCCGACGCCGAGCTGTCCGCCGCCATTGTGCGCAGTTTTTTCAGCGTGTTTTTCATTCAGCCCGCCAATAATCACAGCTTGAACGAAATGCTCGACGAGGAGCTTGACGTTTCGGAGTACAAGCTCGGCTCCGCCACGATAGCCGCCTTGCCGCGCGGCGTGGATGTTAAAGCTATCGACGCGGGCAACACTCAATCGACGTTCGACCAATTCTCTGCGCATTTCTTAACGCAGATAGCGGCGGCGGTGAACTTGCCTCGCGAAGTGATTCTTAAAGCGTTCAACGCGTCGTATTCGGCAAGCAGGGCGGCACTTCTTCAAGCGGAGGGCGAATTCAGAATCAGGCGGGCGCGATTTATCACAGATTTTCTTAAGCCGATATATGAGCAATTTTTGTTGGAAGCGGTGAGCCTCGGACGCGTCGACGCGCCGGGGTTTTTTAGTGAGCCGCTGATACGTCAAGCGTGGAGCGCGGCGGATTGGTATGCCGAGCGCACCAACGCCATTGACCCGCTCAAGTCCGCGCAGGGCATGAAACTTGCCTTGGATTCGGGCTTAACGACTTATCGGAAGGAGCTGGCGGAGAGCGCGGGGCTTGACTTCGACGACGTGATCGAACAGCTCAAGCAGGAACGCTCTTTGCTAAGGGAGGTTAACAATGGAGATTTATGAAGACATTACGCAGGAGACCCTTCAACGAGTCCGCGCAGATTTAGCCGACGACGACGAGCTGAGGATAAGTTCAAATGGCGGTGACATCTTCGCGGCGATAGCAATTCACAACTTAATAAAAGAAAAGAATATCACTGTGCGGATAGACGGCTTAGCGGCGAGCGCGGCAAGTTTAATCGCCGTGGCGGGCAAGCGCGTGCTTATGGCGTCCAACGCGCAGATGATGTTGCACAACCCGACCGTGGGGCTTATGGGCTTTTTTACCAAGGCGGACTTGGAACGGGCGGCGGCAGGCTTGGCGGCGAGCGAAAGTTCAATCCTTCGCAGCTACGCGATAAGAATCCCCGTCGAAACGGCAAAGGCACTGCTTGACCGCGAGACGTGGCTTGGCGCGGAGGAGGCACTTGAACTTAAACTAATCGACGAGGTAACCGAGCCGGTGTTCGCTGAGGTGACCGATTCGGCAGAGCAAATGCGCGCCCGCGAAGTAGACCGCCTGCTTTCGATAAAAAAAATAACCGACAACGCGGCGTTGATTGAGCTGGCAATGAAGAGGGGCTTGACGGCGGCTGAGTTGGAGCCTTGCTTGAGCGGCGGGGAATTAAAATCGCTGATAGCCGACCAAAACGAATCGGGAGCGGCGGGCGTCGGCGGGCGAGCTGAATTGGATGCGGCGGCGGCTATGCGCCAAAAGGTTATCAACTTTGCAAACGGGGTGTTTTAAATGGAATACAGCATGAGTTTAAGTTGCGCGACGTGTGACGAACTGGCGGGCGGCTTGTTGCCCTCTTTGATATGGAACGTGACTTGCGCGTCGACGGCTAGTTTGGAGCGCGGCGATTTAATCTGCGCGGCGAGCTTGGGAGCCGATTTTTCATTGGTGAGTTCGGCGGGCGACGCCTCAAAGATGATGGCAATCTGCGCGGCGGCAAATGACGGCTCCACGGCGACGACGGCATATGTCAGCGGCGAATTCAACCGCGAAAAGATAAACGCGGGCAGCCTTTCAATATCAATCTTTGAGCCCGAACTTCGCCGGCAGGGTATTTTCCTGACTTCGATTAAGGAGTGATAACATTGATAAATCCGTGGGCAATACAAGACACGTTCGGGCTGATTCAGACGATAGAGCAAATCAAGCCCGAAGCGCAGTGGCTGCAGAGCACCATGTTTCCAAATCAGATGCCTTGCGCCACGACTTCATACGTAGCGATAGAATATTTAAAGCAACACAGGCGGCTGGCACCTTTCGTGGTAAAGGGAGGGCACGGCGTCAATGTGAGCCGCGAACGCACGCAGGTTAAAATCTACGCCTGCCCCATGTTGGCTCCGCGCAGGGTGATAGGGCTCAATGATATTGAAATGCGGCAATTCGGCGAGACGCCCGCATTCTCAACCTTGACACCCGAAGACCGCGCCGCTCAAATGTTGGCAAGGGATTTGGTAGACCTTCGACGCATGATCATCAATCGTCAAGCGGCAATGGCGGCGGAACTTCTTCAGACGGGCAAGGTGACGGTTAAGGGCTACGCCGACGACGGGCAAACCGTTATCGAAGACGTGATTGACTTCGACACCAACGCCGTTGTGAATAAAAGCTGGGACAACGCCAACGCCGACATTTACGGCGACCTGCGGGCGGCTTCAGAGCAAATTCAAGAGGACGCGGGCATTATCCCTACCTTGCTGATTTGCGGCAAGAACGTCGAAGATTATCTTTTGAAAAATAAAACTCTGCAGCAGTTTATGTTCAGTGCCAATGCCAATGCGACGGCGTTCCTGAGCTATCAGCCGCGCTATTCTTCGCCGCAAGTGAGGACGCTCGGCTATATCGGCGCGTTGAATCTTGAAATGGTTTCTTATCTTGAAACCTACTCCGAGGGCGGGCAAGTCAAGCCCTTCATCAATCCCGATACCGCTATCCTGTGCGTGCCGGGGCGCGGCAAAATGCTTTACGGCGCGGTGTCGTTGCTCAAAGGTCAGACGTTCCAAACCTTTGCCGCTCAATTGGTACCCAACTACACCGCCAGCGAGGAAAGTCAAACTTCCGCCTTGACGCTCTACAGCCGCACGCTCCCCTTGCCCGAAGACGCCGGCGACTTCATCTGTTTGAAAGTCAAGCAGTAATGTTTAAGGACGACTTGAAAGCCGACATCGCCACGTTCCTGGAGCTTGACGAATTCGGCGAGCTGATAACTTTGGACGGCGTGATTTTGCCCGCGCAACTTTCTAAGCACACGGCGGAAAAGTCTCAACGGCTTACTCAAACCTTCGACAAACTTCACGGCGACTTTTCTACGATTTATTTCAGAGCCGAGACCTACTTAAAAAAGCGTGCGCGGCTGCCCAATCAGGGCGAGTGGGTTTGGCTTAACAATATAAGATATGACGTGGTATCAAGTGAAAATCAAGCGGGCGTGGCAAAGCTGACGCTTTCGGCGTATCGGCAAAGCACGCTGCGCCCGCCGGGGATATTGCCATGTTGACGGTAGACATTGACACCGGCGCGGCTCAAGCGGCTCTTCAAAGTTTCGGCAATCTGCGCGGACGCTTGACTTCGGCGGTAAGGAACACATTGGCGGCGGGCAAAGCCGAGGCTAAGAGCCGAATTGAAGCCCGCTACACAGCCAAGGCGCCTCTTAGTTTGGGCAAGGTGAGCTTGAGGGCGAGCGGCTTAAACGGCACGCTCAGCTTTGGCGGCAAGCGCAACGAGCTTAAGCGTTTCATATTAAATCCTTCGACGCGTCCGCCTCATAATCCGCCGGGCGGCTTGAACGTTCAAGTCGTCAAAGGTTCGGGCGGAGTTTTGCCTCATGCCTTCATCGGACGCGGCACCGTCTTTGAACGCACGGGGCAAAGCCGCTTGCCCATTCGACATATCTCAACCATTGCCCTGAGCGGCATGGCTAAGGCGGTTTCAGAACACGTTTTAAATAAAATGGAAAACAAACTCCGCACCGAAATTAACAATGCTTTGGGAGGCTGACATCATGTTTGGACAAATCGAATTGGAAAACTTCATCGGCTTGACGAAAATGCCGCAAGAGGCGGCGTCCGCCTGGGAGGACGCGTTTGAGGGGCTGGTCGGCGCAAGCTATATCCCGTTGGCTTATTTGGGCAAGCAGCAGGTCAACGGCACGCTGTATCACTTCATAGCGGGGCAGACGCTCATAACCAACCCGCCGATTCGCCGCGTGGTCAAGCTTGCCATTCTTAAAAAGGACGGCGAATATCGCTTGGTCGGTGACAGCATAGAGGTCATAGCGTGACACCGACGAACTTAATAAAAGCCTTGGCAGAGGAGATACGGCAGGCTACCGCGCAGATTAAATTGCCGACGGAATATGCCCGCAACCCTTCAGCCGAAAACTTCACGAAGATAAACGTCTTTGAACAATATCTGCCGGCGGATTTATTTGAGCAGACGAGCTACTATCCGCTAATCAGCGTGGAGTGGTTGAAGACGTTCGATAAGCTGAGCGGCAGAGAGGCGGGCTCGACGGCGACGGTGTTGCTAAGCTTCGGGGTATATGCGAAGGAGGCGGACGGTTGGCAAGACGCCTTCCACTTAATGGCGGTCTGCCGGCAACGTCTTCTTGAAAGGCGGACTGTGGCGCAACGCTACCGCTTGCAGGACGAGGTAACTTGGCAGGCGGCGGAGAATCAGCCCGCGCCTTTTTTTATAGTGTATGGCGTTTTGGACTATCAACTTTATCTGCAGCAGGAGGAATATTATGGAGAATCACATTTATATTGGACGCAGTGTCGGGGGCGTGATGACCAATCAGCTTTTCACTAAACGCCCCGACGACTTGATAACGACGCTCAGCGAGACGTATCCGCTGATAGGGAACTTATTCGTCCCGATTGAGGAATATTCGGCGGCAATGCGCGAGCTTGCCTCGGCGGGCAGTTTGAGAGCTTTGGCTTATGAGCAAACGAAGGGAGGCAAGCGCCATGAGTGATACGTACCGGCATGGAATTTATACGCAGGAACTTGACACGGCAATAACGCCGATGATCAGCGTGGCGAGCCCGTTGGTAGCGGTGGGCACTGCGCCGTTTCATTTGGCGAAAGACCCTGCGCCGTCGAATACGCCCGTGCTTTGCCACACATTAGCAGAGTTCGTTGAACAATTCGGTTGGTCGGAAAAGTGGAGCCAATTCACGCTGTGCGAAGTGGCATATACCGCCTTTCAACTTTACAACACGGCGCCGGTGATATTTATCAACGTATTGGGCGGCGACACTCATTTAAAGGGAGTGGCGTCCTCGGTCGTGACGGCGGCGGGCAGTCCCTATACCTTGGCGATAGAGGCGTCGACGAATCACGTATGGATGACCGGCGGCGAGACGGCGAGTTATACAATCGACATGTCAACAAACGGTTGGACGGTAGGCGCGCCGTTGCCTGCTACTTTTTATGCGCGTGACGCCGAGGCAATAACGCTGGCGGTAGCGGGCAGCGGAGCCAATCAAGTGTGGCTAAGCGGCAGCGATTATACGGTTTACTTTGGCATAGCGGCGGCTACCGACGCCGAGATACAGGCTGGGGCTTTGGACAGCTGGGGCGATTCTACACCTCAAGAAGAAGGCGACATCCCCGCGACTAAGCGTTGCTGGCGAGTGAAGTTGACGACCGCGGGCGCGGCTAAGATGGCAAGCGCGGCTGAAAAGACTTTGAAACTGGGCAAGGCGACGCTTTTAACGGCGGGCAAAGACTACAAGGTAAGTCACGACGACAACGGGCGAATCGCCGTTACCTTGCTAAAAACGACGGCGACAACCCCCTTGACGATTTGGTACGAGGAGCTTAGCACCGACAAGGTAAGGAATACAGACGTTATCGGCGGCTACGATTCGGCTTCGGGCAAAAATAAGGGGCTTGAATGTATCGAAGAGATATATCCGCGCTTGGGAGTGTTGCCCGGCGCGCTGATTGTACCGTATTGGTCGCAAGCGCAGGAGGTGGCGGCTGCCATGAAGGCGAAGACCCAAAACATCAACGGCTGCTTTAAGTCGATAGCGATAGCGGACATTTCGTGTTACGGCGCGCCCAAGTACACGGCGGTTAATGCTTGTAAGAATGATAATAATCTGGGAGACAGGCATTTGATAGTTTGCTGGCCGCGAGTGAGTTTGGGCGGGCGCAAGTATTTCATGAGCACACACCTGGGAGCATTGCTCGGCAAGGTTGATTCTGAACATGATGATTTGCCTTACAAGTCGCCCTCGAACGAATCCCTTCAAATCGACAGCACGGTTTTGCACGACGGCAGCGAATATTTCTTGGGCAAATCGCAAGCCAATTATTTAAACGGGATCGGCGTGGTTACGGCGTTGAACTTTGTAGGCGGCTGGCGGGCTTGGGGCAATCGCACTTCGCTTTATCCTTCGTCTAGTGACCCTAAGGACGCCTTCATACCCATTCGCCGCATGATAAATTTCGTCGGCAATACGCTGGTCACGTCTTTTTGGAGCCGCATTGACAACCCGCTGAATCGCCGCCTGGTTGAATCGATTATGGACTCCGCGCAGATTTATTTGAATGGGTTGACGGCACGCGGCGCCCTGGTCGGCGGGCGAATTCAATTTTTGGAGGACGACAATCCCCTCACCGATTTGGAGGACGGAATAATTCGTTTCCACGTAAGTTTAATGCCGCCGCCTCCTGCGCGTGAAATCGTCTTTATTCAAGAGCTGGACGTGACGTATCTGTCAAATTTATTCGGCGAGTGAGGTGATTGAACGTGGCTATAAACAACATCAACGAACAGACAATCAACTATGAGGTCTTCGTCGGAGGCGACAGGGCATTGGGCACGGCGAGCGTCGATTTGCCCGAAATTACCTATTTGACCTCGGAAATAAAAGGTGCGGGCGTCGCGGGGCAATTGGACGTTCCGACTTTGGGGCACCTTGAGTCAATGGAAATGACGCTGCATTGGCGCAGTATCTTTGAACGCCCGACGAACTTACTGGCGCAGAATGCGATAATGCTGAGCCTGCGCGGAGCGATGCAACTTTACGACGCGGCGACGGGCATATTGAAGGCGTTGCCGGTGAGGATAGATGCGCGGTGTTTATCGGCGGGCTTGACATTGGGCAAGCTGGAGCCGTCTGAGCAGACGGATACCGAATCGACGTTCAAGATTGACTATTTGAAGATAACAATCGACGGGCGCAAGGAATTTGAACACGACGCCTTTAACTACATTCACGAGGTGGACGGCACGGATTATCTTGCGGGCGTGCGTGAGGCTTTGGGATTGGGGGCTTAATCAATGTTCGGGAAAATAGTATTGGAAAATTATAAGGCATGTCAACTGCCGCAAGAGGCGGCGTCTGCGTGGAGCGTGCTTGACGGTTTGGTCGGCGCGTCGTATAAGCCGCTCGTGTATGTCGGCAAGCAGGTCGTCAACGGCACGCTGTATTGGTTTGTGGCGGAGCAAACATTGATAACGTATCCGACGATACGCCGCGTGATAAAATTGGCGATAAAACATCAGGATGAGGAATACAGTTTGCTGGCGAGCAGTATCGAAGAAATAATCTGAGGAGGCGTCGTCAATGGCGATAGACATCAGCAAGTTGGACGAGGGCTTGAACAAACTGCGCGGCTTAGACTTTGAGCAATGCGAGGCGCAGGAACGAGCGGCGGGCAACACGTTTCCTGAGTTGTCTTTTAACAAGTCGTTTCAAGCGCGACTGGCGGCGAGAGCTTTGGACGTTCCGACGGCGGACATCAAGGAATTGCCGCTGAAACAATTCGCGAAGGTCACGCAGTCGGTATTCAATTTTTTGTTCAATACTTCGGACACCGAGACGCCGTCGGAGAAATCCGAAGAATAGCCCTTGACTTGCAACAAAGCGGCTGGGGCACGATTGACTTTTGGCTGAGCCTGCCGCTGGGCAACTTGCGCGGCTGGGTAAAACTGATTAACGAAAAATCGAAACGGAGGAGGTGAGCTCGTGGCGAGAAATTTTACTGTCTCGTTCAACATAACGGGCGCGATGGACGGAAGCTTGCAATCGGCGTTGGCAAATGCGTCGAAGGCAATGCGCGGTTTGGGCGAAGCGGCACGAGCCGCCTCCAACGCGGCGCAAGGTTCGCAACTCGGCTTGAAGGGAATATCGCAATCTTTGAACGCTTTGCAGGCGGCGGCGAATAAATATCAGGCGTTGCGAAAAGAAATAGAAGCGACGAAGGCGGCAACGTCAACGGCGGTCGGCACAAGAAATTCCCTGGCGGCGCAACTGAACAAAGACAAAGAGGCGGCGGAACAATTAAAATCCGCGCTGGACAAATTGTATAAGACGCGGAGTCGGATTCAAGAGCAACAAGCCGAATCGCGGGCGACGTTACAAGCGTTGATAGCGCAACGCGCCCAAATCACGGCGGCGAAAGGGAAAATCCTTGCGCCGTTTGACAAGGACGCATATGCTTTCGGGAAAATACCGACGGCACTTTTGGGCACGGCAAAGGGAAAAGAACTTTCCGACCTCTTAAAGCAACAGCGGGCAGTCAAACAAGCCTTAGACGAATCGCGGCAAAAGTTCAGAGAAACGGCAAGCGAGCTGAAAACATTATCGACGCAAATAGCGGCGACGCAACGGGAATATCGGGCGGCAACAAAGACGGTCGGGCAAAGCACGGCGAATTTTGACGCGGCTAAAAACAACGCGGCGCAAATAAAATCGCAGTTGCAATCGCAAGTATCGGCTCTGCAGGCGTTGAAAAGTCAACTATCGACAGCGGGCTTTTCCACGGCGGGTTTCGTCGAATCGCAACGGCAACTTGAATCTGAAATAAATCGCGTGACAAATGCGCTCAATCGCGAGCAAGCGGCGTTAGCACGTCGGCAAAGAATGACCTCGGCAACTCAACAAGTGGCGACGGCAGGGGCGGAAATGTGGGGCGCGGCGTATACGGCAGAGCAAATAGCAAGCCCGTTTAAATCGTCGCTGGACAATGCGGTCGAGTTTGAACGCGTCATGAGCGAGGTAAAAGCACTGACGCAGATGGACAACCTGCGCCTCGGCAAGTATGATGTAGTCGAACGAGAAATGGCGGCATTGACGGCGCAAGCGAAGGAATTGGGCGAGACGACGATATACACGTCTAAACAAGTCGGCGAGGCTCAAGCTTTCGTGGCGCGGACGGGTTGGAATACGCAACAAATCTTAGGCTCAATCCCCGTGTTTTTGGAATTGGCAGCAAGTCAAAACATGGACATAGCGCGGACGGCGGATTTGGCAACAAATATCATGACGGCGTTTGGGCACAACATGAAAGCGGTCGGCGGCGACGCAGATAAATTTGCTCAAATGATAGCGCACGACGCGGACGTGTTTGCTTACACAGTGACGCACTCGAATCAGAATTTTGAACAATTCGGAGAGGCAATGAGCTACGCCGCACCGGTTGCCAAACCGTTTGGCGCGTCGATAGAAGAAACCGCTATGATGACAAAATTCATGGGGGACGCGGGTATTCAAGGCTCCCGCGCAGGCACGGCAATGCGCATGATGATGTTGCGATTAGTTAAGCCGACAAAGCAAGCTGCAAAGGCACTGGCAGAATGCGGCATGACGTTAGACGACGCGACAAAAGCGCGGCTCAATGCGCAACGAGAATTAGAAGAAATCGGCGGGACATTAGACGATACACTTTCGCCCGGTCGTCAATTTATCGAGATAATGAAGCAAATAGATAAAGGGATGGCAGGGTTCAGTGACCAAGAGAAACTGGCAAAATTGGCGGCGATAACGGGCGTGTATGCGGTCAGCGGCGCGGCTAATTTATTTGGCGCGGGCGCGGCTCAAGCGGAAAACTTCACGGAGCTTTTGGAAAACTGCGAAGGCGCATTAAATCAGACGTATCAAGTCATGGTTGACAATACGTTTGGAGCGCAAAAGGCGTTTGAATCGGCATGGGACGCAGTTCAGTTAGAGGTCGGCGCAAGTTTAAACTCTATAGCGCGAAGCGGCTACGAATTTATCACGCCGTATTTGATAGGGCTATCGCGATTTATTGAAGCCAATCCTGCGGTTGTGCAGGCAATCGCGGCAATCGCGGGCGCATTGGCGGGCTTGCTCGTAATGTCGGCAGCAGTGAAGTTGGCTTTCGCGGGCTATGAGTTTATCGCGTCAACGTTTTTGCTGATAAGCGGTGCGGCAACCACGTTACGGACGGCACTTGCAGGCTTGACGCTTGCCAATATCGGCGCGGGCATATCGGGCGCGGTCGGCATGTTCGGTCGGCTCGGCTCGGCGATACTCGGTGCGGCGCGGGCGGCAATGTTATTCGTCTTTACGCCGATAGGAGCCGCATTAACAGCGATAGCTCTCGCGGGGCTTTGGGTTTATAATAACTGGAGTCGCGTCGCGCCCGTCCTTAGCAACATAGCAAACACACTCGGCGGTCCGTTGAGTTCCGCGCTGAGCGGACTCGGTCGAGCGGTCGGGATACTTGGCACGACGATAATAAATGCGTTGAGTCCGATAATGCCGTATCTGGGCAAAATGATTAGCTTTATCGGCGGCGGGCTTGCCGGCACGATTATTGGATTGGCGGGAACAATAGCCTCGCTGATAAGCGGAATAGTCGTAGCCATAGCGGGCTTATTGTCAGCCTTGGCTGATGTCGGTACGGGCTTGGTGCAAGCATTTGAACAATTGGCATCGGGCGATTTCAGCGGCGCGTTCGAGACGATAAAAGCAACGTGCAGGACGTCGTTTGCCGATATGAAGGCAACGGCATTAAACACGTTCGCCGCGATACAAAACGGTATCAAAGCGACGGCGGCGGGCTTAGACGAATTAGCTCATCCTGTTCAGATACAAGCAGAAGTAAGCGGCGGCGGAGTAGGAGCAATGCAAGCACGGCTCGCCGAAATAGATACGTCGAACGTGCAAGCGGCAGTTGATTCAGCCGGCTCTTCCTTGGAGCAAGTTGCGGTTCCTGCTCAAGCGGCGGGCACTGGGTTACAAGGGATAGCGGCACCTGCGACCGAATTGGCGGCGACGATGCCGAGTTTGCCGCCCGAATTAAGCAACGTGACCTCGGCGGCTCAAACGACCGCGCCCGAATTGACGAACGTAGGCAACGCGGCAATGACGGCTTCGCCGAACTTAGACGCGACAGGCGTATCTGCCGGCAACGCGGCAACGGGGCTTGACGATTTAGTCAGCGCGGCGGCGGCAGTAGCAGGCGCCTTGCAAGCCAAAGCGGGCGAAATATCGGCTATCGTTATAAAAGCTCCGCAAGTGCAAACATACACAATAAGCGTTCCCGTCCCGCAAGGCGCGGCGGTAACGACAAACTACGCGGGCGGCATTTATAAAAAAGGCGCGTTCCTAACGACATTCGCTGAGAAGTCGCCCGAAGCGGCGATACCTTTAGACAAATCGAAACGTGCGCGGGATTTATGGACGACGGCAGGACAAATCTTAGGATTATTACCCGGTCGGACGAGGCGGACGCCGTTATTAAATGCACCGCCGTTTGACGAGACGATAAACGCAAGTCGCGGGATAGTGAGCGAGCAAAAACCGCTGTCGTTGCCGAAACCGAATTGGATTGATATTGCGATGAAGTTGCCCGCCTTGTTACCCGGTCGGACGAGGCGGACGCCGTTATTGCAACCGAAATTCCGCGATATAATAAATGCGGCGCAACGGCAAAGCGGGCAGTTCAATACTCGGATAAATCGGTTCCCGCCTTCATTAAAAAGAATCCCTATGCCGCAGTTCCCAAATTGCTGGGGCGATATACCTTCGGCGGAGGAGCAAAGCATAGGTAGTTTTCCGCGATTGACACCGTCGACGAGCGGAGATTTACCGACGATAAATCTAACAGTGAACGTGACGATAAACGGCAACGGCGACGAGGGCACGGTGCGGCGCGGAATAGAATCGTCCCTGCCGGTGATCCAGAAAAGTTTCGCCGAGCAATGGCGCGAAATGACGGCAGAAAAAGCGCGGAGGTCGTTCAGATGAAAAAGTACACGACAATCAGCGGCGACACCTTCGATTTGATAGCGCACAAAGCATTGGGTTCGACGCGCTACACGGAATTGCTGATAAATGAAAATCGGGCTCACGTGGCGACGGTTATCTTTAAAGCGGGGGTTGTGTTGACGTTGCCGACGATAGAAAAAGAGGAGCGGGCGGCTAAGCTTCCGCCGTGGCGCAGATGATCACGCGGCAAATCACCGTTCGAGTATGGATAGGCGGCACCGAGGTAACCCGCGATTTGAGCCCGTATTTAAAGACGCTGACCTATGAAGACGTATTGAGCGGGGAGACTGATACGGTTGAACTTGAACTGGAAGACCGCGAGCGTCTGTTTATAAATGAATGGTTTCCGACACGCGGCGATACTCTTCAAGTGGAATTGGTTAAGGAGAATTGGCAGGGCGACGGCTTGACTGAGCGGCTGCCCTTGGGTACGTTTGAAATAGACGAGGTGACCAATTCTTATCCGCCGTCAAGTTGCAAGCTCAAAGGGAATTCGTGTTCGCAGAATTCGGCATTGCGGCAAGTGGACAAGACGCGGGCTTGGGAAAACGTCAAGCTTAGCCAAATCGCCTCTGATATAGCGGAGGAGGCGGGCGTTCGATTGGTATATGAGGCGGGCGAGGACCCGACTATAAGCCGCGCCGAACAAGCGGAGGTATCGTCGCTGGCTTTCTTGGACAAGCTGTGCGCGGATTATTACATATCGCTGAAAATAGCTGACGGCGCGTTGATAATCTTCGACACCGAGAAATTGGAGCAACAGGAGCCGGCAGTCGTGTTTGAGCGGGATTTATCGATAATCAAAAGTTTCAGCGCGACGGCGACCTTAACGGAGGTTTACGCGGCGGCGGAGGTTTCTTATAAGCACGGCAAAAAGGCTGAGGGCTACTCTGCGCGGGCGACCGACCCGTCCAAATCGGCGGGCAAAACTTTGAAGATAAACAAGAAAGTAGACAGTCAAGCCGAGGCTGAACGTTTGGCGCGCAACAGCTTAAAAGAAAAGAATCGCGAGGAGATAAAGGTTGATTTAAAGACAATCGGCGCGTTCAATCTTTTAAGCGGAAACGTCGCGGAGCTAAAAGGTTTCGGCGTATATGACGGGCGATTTTTAATTAAGAAAGCGCGCCACGCGATAGGCAACGGCTATGAATGTTCGTTGGAGTGTTATAAGATAACGGAGGGCTACTGATGACGGGCGAAGGGCGGCAACTGGTTCGAGAGGGCGTAGTGACGACGGTTTACCCCGAGCGGCATTCGGCGCGGGTGACCTTTGAGGATAAAGACGAGCTCGAAAGCGCGGAGTTGCCGATATTGATACACTGCGCGGCGGCGAATAAGTATTATGCCCTGCCCGACATTGGCGAGGAGGTAATATGCCTGTTCGCGACCAACGCCGACCAAACGGGCACGGGCTTTATAATCGGCAGCCGCTATCATGACAAGGCGGAGCCCGCCGTCAATTCGCAAGACATAACCCGCCTTGACTTCAAAGACGGCACGTTTATTGAATACGACCGCGCGAGCCACGAGCTTAAGATAAACTGCGTGGGGAACATTAAGATTAACGGCAAGAGGATTGATTTGAATTGAAAGCGCACCGCTTAACCGACTTAAATACAGGTCACGATGCTTGTGAGCCGGTACCTTTGGCAACGGGCAGCGCGAATGTTTATGTCAACGGGCTCCGTGCGGGGCGAGTGGGCGACACTTACAACCCGCACGAGTGCATAGATCACCCGCTCCACGTCGGGGCAGTGGCAAGCGGTTCGCGCACGGTGTTTATAAATAAAAAAGCCGCCGCCCGAACAGGTGACGCCGTCACGTGCGGTGGAGCCGCCGCGCAGGGTTCCGATAACGTCTTCATAGGAGATTGAAATGAAATTCATTGACGTGTTCGACGATATATTTCACGCGGCAGTAGGATATTTCCGCCCGCCGATAGGCGCCTTTAACGAATTGATATTCGAGGTGTCGACGGCAAAGGTATTGACGTATGATGATTATCGACGCGAAAGCAAAGCGCGCTATGCCCGCCACGAGCTGATAAATCAGGCGGCGGTGCTTGAAAAGCTCGGGCGGGATTTGGAGGAAATATCGTTTAAGATGACGTTCACGCGGAGCTTGGGCGTGAATCCTGCGGCGGAGGCGGCTAAGGTTCGACAACTTTGTTTGAACGGCGTCGCCGATTTTTTTATCCTCGGCAACAACGTGATCGGCGAAAACCTTTGGGTTATCGAAAGTGTGAGCGAGGCGGCGCAAAGTTGGAATCACAGCGGCGGTATCTTGGTCAGCAGCGTCGACGTGAAAATGATTGAATATGTTCCGGCGGTGGTTTGATGATATTGGACGTAACGGCAGACTTGCGCGATATAAAAATCATGCCTTCAAATGAATTGGAGGAGATAGTTCAAAATGTGCAATGCATCTTGGCGACGGCGCAGGGCTCGGTACCGATGGACAGGACATTTGGCACGCCGCTGAACATGTTGGACGCGCCAATATCGGCGACGCAAGCGCGTTTGACGGCGCAGATAGTCCGAGCCATACGCGCTCAGGAGCCGCGTGCTTATGTTCAAAAGGTAACCTTTGCGGGCTCCGCCGCCGACGGGCAATTGAAAGTGGCTGTGCGTATCGAAATAGACGAACGAAATCTGCGCGGCTACGTCTTCAAGTAAGGACTTTGTCAAGGATAAGATTAAGCGTCCATTGTGGCGGCTTAGACTTGCCGAGGCTCCAATCCTGCACTGTGCGATAAGGAGCCTCAAGCAAATCAGCCAGCTGTTTAATCTTCATGTGTTTGTGGTCAAGCAATTCACGGATGGGATTGTCGGCGTTCAAAATGGCGGCGCGCTCGTCCATAGCCGACAGTTCGGCGGCGTATTTGTCGGTGTCGGAAACGCGACCTTGCCGCCGTCATTGGTGAACAGCGCGGGATATACATAAATCATTCCTATCAACCTTTCTATGTCAAAGCAAGGCGGTTACCTCTTTCTGTGCAATATTATACATTATCGGTCATTGGTTGTGGAGGTTCGTATAAATGGAAGAGATAAATTTTGCAACGGCAGACCCGCAAGCCATAGAGCTTGAAGTGGTGGCGACGGTAGAAAAGTTACTTGGGCGACCTTTGGAGAGGGCAGACCCGGTACGAATTTTCCTTCGAGGAGTGGAACTTTTAATCATTCAACAGCGGCTGCTGATTGATGAGGTCGGCAAACAAAATCTGCTTTACTATGCCAAGGGTGATAATCTTGACCACTTGGGATATTTGACGGGCTGTGAAAGGTTGCCCGCAGTGGCAGCGACCACCACCGTTGAACTTACCCTTAGCACGCCGCGAGCACAAGCCACGACAATTAAAAAAGGCACGCGCATAACGGCGGGCGACGAGGTTTATTTTGCGTTGGACGAGGCGGTCGTTATCCCCGCCGCGCAGAGCAAAGCCCGCGTCAAGGCGACCTGTACACAGACCGGCGCGAAGGGCAACGGCTACCTGCCGACGGAACTAAACCGCATAGTCGACCCGCAACCTTTCTTATTGGCGGCAGTCAATGTCACGACTTCCGAGGGCGGCTCCGACTCCGAAGACGATGATCACTTCCGCCAAAGAATCAGAGAAAGCGTTGAATCCTTTTCAGTAGCCGGCAGCGAGGGCGCGTATATTTATCATGCAAAATCGGTGAGCGCGCTGATTGAAGACGTGACGGTTACCAGCCCCGTTCCCGGCGACGTGAATGTTTATGTTTTGTTGCAAGACGGCAACCTCCCCGGCGAGGAGATGCTTGCCGCCGTCAACGAACATTTAAATAAAAAAACGGTGCGCCCGCTAACCGACAACGTGACCGTGCTCGCGCCCGATATTCTTAATTACGATTTGACCGCCCGCTATTGGATTGCCCGCTCAGACGCCGTGCTGTCCGCGCAGATTCAAGAGGAGGCTCAAGCCGCCGTCGACGAATATCAGACGTGGCAAGCGGCTAAGCTGGGCAGGGATTTGAATCCTACCGAGCTGATTTATCGGCTCAAAGCGGCGGGCGTGAAAAGGGTTGAAGTCGTCAGCCCGACGTTCGCGGTGGTGGCGGACAATGCCGTTGCCAAAGCGCAAAACGTCAATGTAACTTTCGCGGGATTGGAGGAAGACTAAAACAGATTCTTGCCCGCCAACAAATTCACGACGTGGCACAACACCTTGTCTTTGAAGTCGGGATTGGTGAAACGGTCGGCTACGTCTAGCAACTCATAAGCCAACGACTTATCGGGCTCCGCCTCTTGCAATTTCTTTTTGAATTCCTTGAAGTCGCGCGCCTCGGCGTTGCGGGCGTGAATGGAAAATTGCTTGGCGACGGGCTCGGCAAGTTCCGCCTCGGCGAACAGCGAATAGGAGCCGTCCTTGCGCAGAGCGGGCAACACCTCACTCGTCACCCAATGCTTGAATTCCTTGGCTTCGGGCGTATTGGCGGAGAGGACAAGTGCGTAGAGCCCGCTTTCGTTGATGATGACCATGCGGCGATGCGGCACGAGTCCCTTCGCTTCCACGGACTCTGAAGTCCGTCGAAAGATAGGGACGAGGGCGAAGGACTTATCCTTTGCGTCGACGTAGCGGGCAAGTGCTCTGTCGGGGCGGGCATAGCCGAGCGCACGGGCAACATCGGTACCCACTATTGCCAGCTCGCCGCCTTTGAGCGAAGCGCGCACATCGCCGAATGCGGGATGCGTAAAGATTTGAAAAGGATTGTTCATGTTTATTCCTCCCGTCACCCTCTGCTTGACACGCACCGCCCTCCCTGCTAAAATGCATAAAGGAACTGAGACGCGCCTGCGTCGGGTTTTGATAAATTTTTCGGTAGCAATATACCACATGCAGGCGGGGGCGTCAAGGTGACAATCCTGTCCTGCGCGGCAGATTTTTTCGTTTATGACGCCTTCGGGCGTTTTATATTTCAAGGAGAAATCTAATGGCACTGATAAATATTTATAACGGCAACCCCACTGCCGGCGCGACCGACGGCGTCGCCGTTTCTTCGGGCAATTATAATAATCCCGTATCTTTCACGCTCAACGCCGCCAACGCCGAGACCGCCGTTCAAACGCTGGCTATCCGTTGCAACAGCGGCTATCAAACCTCGGGCAATACGACCTTAGCCGACGAAGGCGACACCCTCGACCGCGTCAAGTTCGGCTTAACCGCCTCGGGACCGTGGACTGATAAGCTCGTCTTGCTCGACACCATCACCGACGTGAATAAGCTGATTTACGTCAAAGCCTCCTCCTCGGCTGATGAATTGCCGCAACTGGACCGCTCCGTTTCAATTAAAGTGACTGCGACCGTCGTCTCCGTGTGACATGGAAGAAATAACCTTCGACGTTCAACGCACGCTTGCCAATAAGCAAACCGCGTGGCGATATGAAAATCCGCCGTCAATTTTGGAGGCGACGTATCTGTCCGATTTGCCCGATACTCAATCGAAGACGGGCGAAGGGTTCAGTCAAAGCCAAAGGGCTAAGTGTTTCGACTTGCCCGCCACAAGCGACATTTGGATTCGCTTCGATACTTATTTTGACGGGAAAAAACGCTGGCGGGCTTACAATGAAGGCGCGGCGGGCTATATCGGCATCTGCGCTTATGCTGCAGACAGTAAAAAGCTCTGCGTGTGCACTAACGGCTCCGTTATTACAACTATTAACGGGACAGTCAAGACGGGCGAGGTTCAAAGTTGGCTCCTTCATATGGTGAGCGGCACGGTCGGCTTGATTGAGGCGTGGTTGGACGGCGAACAGGTTTACACTTTCAACGGCGACGTGAATAACGGAGAGCCCTTTGAGGATATTTTTCTTCAAGCCGACGGCGCCACGTCCTTTTTCAGCAATGTTATAATCAGCAACGGCGAAATCGGGCACGGCGAGGGCAAAGAGATTTTGCGCTGCCCCGCTGCCATTAACATTGCCAACACCGACATTAACGACCCCGACGCCCCGCATTTCAATTTCAGCGGCACTCAAAGCGCGCTCCTGCCCCTTGAAGTTTTGCCGGGGGCTCAAACCTTCACGCTCGAAATTAAGTTCAAAACCGCGTCGACGAAAAAGAATTCCTATTACGCCGAACTCCCCACGCTGATTGGCACTCATGCCCTGTTCGGCGGCAGCCACTTTCAACTGTTTTTAAACGGCGGCATCCTCGGCATCGGCTTAACGGGGCGAATTCCTCTGGTTTGTCTTAATGACGACGCCGTTCATTGCGTCACTTTCAGCGTCGACAGGGCGGCGGGCAAGGCTAAGCTCGTTTGCGACGATTATGTTGTTGAGTGGGACGGCACGGCTACCTTATCCTCAAGATACCAACTCCGCCTTACTTGGAATGAATATAATGATGAGTCGCGCTTGCCCTGCGATATTTACGAGGCGCGCTTTTGGAGTGTTGTCCGCGCAGGTTGGGGCGAAATTGACGGCTCCGAAGAAGGATTAGAATGTTGGCTTTTGCCCTCGGAAGACGGGCTTTTAGATTATTCGGGGCACGAACGCCACGCCACGCTTTACGGCGAACCGCTTTTCATCGGCGCGAAGGCTTTCCAATTCGATTTTCAGCGGCTCTTAAATAATCAGTCCGATATTCTTTTCAAGTTGGAACGCCGCCTTGCCAATGTTCAAGTTTTCCGCGCTGATTTGCAACGCCGCGTCGAACAGCGCACTCACAACGATTATCACTTCGACGTGCAAAGAAACGTCACGCGCCCCGTCACCGCTTATTTCAATCTGCAGCGCGAGGTTATCAACGACTCCGTCGCAACCTTCGACTTTGAAAGGCATATCGCCAATGATATATCGCTTGCCTTTGATTTGGAGCGCGAAGTCACCTTCGACGGGCTGTTGACCAAAATCCTGCCCGAATCGATACTTCAAGACCCTAAGATTTACGCCTCGGCTTATGCGCTCGACAAGCAGCTAATCAGCGTCTTTGCCGACGTCAGGCAAGTCCTTCATATCCCAAGGTTGGACGAGTTGACCGGTGATATTTTGGATTTGTTGAATTGGCAATTCCACACCGATTTATACGAGCCGGCACCTTTGAGCAACGCGCAGAAACGCGCTTTGATTCGTCAAGCCGTGGCGTGGCACCGTCGAAAGGGCACCGTGGCGGCGGTTGAGGAAATCTGCGCGGCTTGCTGGTCGGAGTGTACCCTTGAAGAATTGGGCGGCTACCTTTTTCAAATCACGACCAAGGGCTTTCCTTCCTCGGAGGACGACTTTAACTTTTTCCGCAGGATGATTGGCGTCGCCAAAAACGTCCGCTCGCATTTGACGCACATCACCGTTGATTATTCCCCGCCCAATCCTTTGAACTTAAACCTCGGCTTGGGACGCGCCGCCGCAGGGTACCTCCAATTAAAAAGACCCAAGCCCAAAGACTTGACCCTAAGCAATATTATCGCGCTCGCCTCATATCGCGGCGGGCTTATTCATTTAACCCGCCCCAAACCTAAGGATTTAAATATCCTTACGACCTTCGCCGTCAGCCGAGCAATGACGGGCAGAATTCAAATCGGCGACACCTCTCCTTTGCCCAAACCCAAATTCACTTTCGCCGCGCCTTTCTTTATCAGCACCGCAAGGAATATCACCGGGCGCATTTGGCTGACTCAACGTCACGAAGCCGCCGACATTGACGACGATCCTTTGCCGCCCGACTTCGTAGGCACCTATGTTTGGATGCGATTCAGAGGCTCCGACGGGCACAAGCGCTCTTTCAAATTAAGAAATGCCCGCGAGGATTTGACTAAGGCTCAGCTCAAAGCCGCTGCCGATTATGTAGTTCAATCGGGCGCGTTGCTCAATTCCAAAGGCTTTCCGCTCACTCAAACCGTGAAAGCCTCCGTCCACGTCAAGACCGCCACCGATATTCCGCTTTAAAAGGAGAATTCCCATGTCAGATATGAAACTTACGAGTGCGGGCTTTAATCTCGTCGCTCAAGCTTTGGCGGGGCACGAGCTCACTTTTACCCGCGTGGTTTTCGGCGACGCCAAACAAGACGGCTCAATCGTCACGCCCGCCGAGGACGAAAGACTTGCCCTTACCAACCTAATCAACCCGCACGACTTAGCCTTGCCGATAACCGACATCAGACCGGGGCAAAACGGCTCCGTCACCTTGACTTTCCTTATCGACAACGCAAGGCTCAGCAACGGTTTTTATTGCCGAGAAGTGGGCATCTTCGCCAAGATAGACGAAGGCACCGAGCAACTCTACGCTTATCTTTATAATGACGAGCCGCAATGGATACCCGCCATTTCAGAGGAGACGTGGCGCATTTATGTTTCCGTTGCAATTACCGTTGATAATGCCCTAAATGTCACCGCCATTTTAGATATGTCGCAGCAGTACGTTTTGAATTCGGATTTTTATGATCACGTGGCAGACCCCAATCCTCATCCGAATTCCCCGCACGTCGAAGATAACATTTCTGCCGCCGATTTCATTTGGGCAACAAAACTGTTTATAAAAATCTAAACAAAGTTGCATAAATATGAGCAAG
>CALFJE010000097.1 GCA_937877545.1 uncultured Selenomonadales bacterium
CGGCGGGCGTCAAAGTTTCAAGTGAATTCGTCAATGCGGAGCTGAAACGTCGACAGGTTGCGAACGTATAAAGGTTGAGTGCAACGGTATTAAGCTCGACGGCTAACTTTGGAGGATAATTTATGGGAGTTCGATATATCAGCGGAGGAGAAAGCCACAGCTCGCGGCTGATTTGCATATTGGAAGGCTTACCGGCGGGCGTCAAAGTTTCAAGTGAATTCGTCAATGCGGAGCTGAAACGTCGACAAGGCGGCTACGGGCGCGGCGGACGCATGAAGATTGAAAGCGACCGCGTCGAATTTTTATCTGGCATTCGCTTCGGCGAAACTATTGGCAGTCCGATAACGTTGAGCGTCGTCAATCGCGATTGGGAAAATTGGCGCGAACGCATGAGCGCGGAGGGCGTCGAGGTCGGCGAACGCGTCACCAATGCCCGCCCCGGTCACGCCGATTTGACGGGCGCGGCTAAGTATGCCCGCTCCGACGTGCGCGACATTTTGGAGCGTTCCAGTGCCCGCGAAACGACTATGCGCGTGGCGGCGGGCGCGTTGTGCAAAATTTTCCTTGCGACGTGCGGCGTCGAGGTTACGGGCAAAGTTTTAAGCGTCGGCGGCGTCACGGGCGAGGCTGACATTAAGGCGCGAATCGACGCGGCTAAGGCTTCGGGTGACACGGTCGGCGGCATTTTTGAGGTAAAAGTTTCGGGCGTGCCGGCGGGCGTGGGCAGTCACATTCAGTGGGACAGGAAACTTGACGCCAAATTTGCGGCGGCGTTCATGTCGATTCAGGCTGTCAAGTCGGTTGAACTCGGCGACGGCTTTGCCAACGCCTCCAAGCTCGGCAGTGAGGTTCACGACGAAATTTTTATCGGCGACGGGAAAATTTATCGCGAAACGAATCGTGCGGGCGGCTTTGAGGGTGGCATGAGCAACGGCGAGGATTTAATCATACGCGCCGCAATGAAACCCATTCCGACGTTGATGAAACCGCTTCGGACGGTCGACATTGCGACAAAGACGGCAACGACGGCAAGCAAGGAACGTTCGGACACCTGTGCGATTTGGGCGGCGGAGGTCGTCGGCGAGGCTATGGCGGCTATCGTCACGGCGGACGCTATGATTGATAAATTCGGCGGCGACGCGCTCGGCGACACCCTTGCCAACTTGAAAAATTATCGCGCCCGCCTTGCGAGGGATTACGGCTTATGAGGGACAACGTGATTTTAACGGGCTTCATGGGCACGGGCAAGACGAGCCTCGGCAAAATGCTGGCGACGCGACTTGGGCGTCCGTTCGTCGACATAGACAGGAAAATCGAGGACGAAACGCAAATGTCAATCCCGAAAATCTTTGAGCAATACGGCGAGGCGCATTTCCGCGATTTGGAACGGGCGGCAGTCAAAGAGCTTAGCACTCGACGCGGCTTGGTGATTGCGACGGGCGGCGGCACGATTAAGGACGAGGAAAATCTCCGCCTGTTGAAAAGTTCGGGCGTGATGATTTGCTTGACGACCGCCCCCGAAGAAATTTTCAGCAGGACGGCGCGGCGCGGCGAACGACCCGTTTTGGACGGCGGCGGCTCCGAGCGACTTGAAACGATTAAGCGGCTCCTCGCCGAACGAAAACAATTCTACGACCGCGCAGATTATCAAATCGACACGACGGATTGGTCACCAATTCAAATCATCGATTCGATTTGCCGCTACCTAAGGCAATTCAGGAGTTGAGACTATGGAAAAAGTTGCGGTTAAGCTCGGCGCGACGAGCTACGAAATTTTTATCGGCGAAGGCATTTTGGGCGGCGTCGGCGAATTTATAACAGGCAAGTTCACGCCCAAGGCTTTAATCGTCACGCAGGAAAATATCTTCGACGCGCACGGCAAGGCTTTGACCGACGGGCTTGACGCGCCGGGAATTTCCTACACCGTCGCGAAAATCCCCGACGGCGAAACCTCCAAAAATCTGCGCGAGGCTGAAAAACTCTACACGCAAGCAATTGAGTTCGGGCTTGACAGAAAATCTGTCGTGATTGCCCTCGGCGGCGGAGTCGTCGGTGATTTGGCGGGCTTCGTTGCGGCTACTTATCTGCGCGGCGTCCCGTTGATTCAAATCCCGACCACGCTCCTGGCGCAAGTCGATTCGTCCGTCGGCGGCAAGACTGCCGTAAATCACGCGTTGGGCAAAAATCTAATTGGCGCGTTTCACCAACCGCGAGCCGTCTTTATCGATTTGAATTGCCTGCTGACGTTGCCCGCCCGCGAAATTAAATCGGGTCTCGGCGAGGTCGTCAAATACGGCGTTATCGGCGATAAGAAATTCTTTACTTATCTGGAGGAAAATGCCGATAAGATTTTAAACCGCGATTTGGAAGTTATGGCGCACGTGGTCAAGCGTTCCTGCGAGCTTAAGGCTGAGGTCGTGAGCGCGGACGAACGCGAGGCGGGCTTGCGACGCATTTTGAATTTCGGACACACCTTGGCGCACGCGGTCGAGGAGGAGACGCATTATCAGACGTATCGTCACGGCGAGGCGGTCGCGGTCGGCATGATTGGCGCGGCGCGTATCAGTTGCGAGCTGGGCAAAACCTCCGCCGCCAACGTCCGCCGCCTTGAAAATCTTATAAACAAGTTCGGCATGATTACCGCCTGCGCGGGGCTTGACGCCGATAAACTCCACGCCGTGACTTTCCGCGATAAAAAGACCGTCGGCGGCGTGGTCAACTGGGTTCTTATGCGCGACTTCGGCGAGGTTGAAATTTGCTCCGACGTGCCCGCGCAGATTATCAAAAAAGTGTTTGGAGGGTTGTGCAGTGGAAATTAAAATCAGCGATGACTTTGACTTGAAAAAAATTATCGACAGCGGGCAATGCTTCCGCCCCAAAGAAATTTCGGCGGGTACTTACCGCTTTATAACCGGCGATAATGTTTTGAACATAAGCGAACGCGGCGAGGGCATTTTCGAGGCGGATTGTTCGGCGGAAGTCTGGGAGCGCGTCTGGGCGAATTACTTCGACATGAGCACCGATTACGCCGGCATTCGGCGTGACATTATGAACTTCGCGGCGGGCAAGCCCTATGAGCAAACTCTGCACGACATGACGGAGTTTGGCAAGGGCATTCGCATTTTGCGTCAAGACCCCTTCGAGATGCTGATTAGTTTCATAATCAGTCAGAGGAAAAATATTCCCTCGATTAGAATCTCAATCGAAAAGATTTGCGAACGCTTCGGGCGGCAAGTCGGCGACGTGTATCTTTTCCCGCGTATCGAGGATATGGCGGACGTGTCCCTCGAAGATTTGACGGAGCTGGGGCTTGCCTATCGCAAGGAATACATCAAGGACGCTTTGGATCACGTTTCCAGCGGCGCGATTGATTTGGTCGAGATTGAGAGCTTCGGCGATAACGATTTGGTCGAGGAGCTTAAGTTGATAACGGGCGTCGGCGACAAGATTGCCAACTGCGTCGCGCTGTTCGCCTATCACCGCGTCCACCGTGCGCCCGTCGACGTTTGGATTAAGCGGGCGATTGATAAGGATTTTGGCGGCAAAAATATTTTCTCCGAATTCGGCAAGAACGCGGGCATTTTGCAACAGTACGTTTTCTATTACAAGCGGTTGAACAAATGAGGCGGCGGCACAAAGCAAAGGAGCGGGCAACCGAAATTGCTCGCTCCTTTAAATTTGCGGGAGTCTGTCTGATTGTTGATTATTCCTCGGTCGTTTCCTCGACCGTTTCCGCAACCGGTTCCGCGACTTCGGCGGGCTGATAACGCTTAAACTTGGCGTTGTTGCTTTCGCGGCGGGCGCGGTTAATGGAAAGGGAAATGCGCTTGCGCTTGAGGTCGATGCGCAGGACTTTAACCTTAACGATGTCGCCGACTTGAACAGCTTCGTCCGCGTTTTCGATACGGCGGTCGCTGAGCTCGCCCATGGGAATCAAGCCGTCGAAACCGGGTTCAATCTCCATGAACGCGCCGAACTTGGCAAGCTTAACGATTTTGCCCTCGATGAAGTCGCCTTCACGATAATTTTCCGCCCTGTCAAGCCACGGGTCGCGTTGCGTCTGCTTAATCGACAACGAAATTCTGTGCGTATCGGGATTGACGTCCTTGACGAAAACATCAACCTCTTGCCCGACTTTGAGAACGTCGGAGGGTTGCGTGACGCGATCCCACGAAAGGTCGGAAATGTGCGCCAAACCGTCGACGCCGCCCACGTCTATAAACGCGCCGTAATCGACGAGACGCTTAACCGTGCCTTGAATTATATCGCCTACGTGCAACGTGCTGAAAATTTCCTGTTGCTTAGCTTCGCGTTCGCGCTCAAGGAGTTGGCGGCGGCTCAGGACGAGGCGACGCTTATGCGATTCAATTTCTATCGGCAACGCTTTGACAGTCTGCCCGACGTAGGTGCTCAAATCCTTGACGAAGTGCAATTCCATTTGCGACGCGGGAATAAAGCCGCGCAGACCGTTGACGGTGGCAGTCAAGCCGCCCTTGACGACGCTGTTGATATGCGCGTCGACGGTTTCAAGCTCCTCGGCTTCGGGGTCGTCGTTATGCGCCTTGACCGCACGCAATTCGTCCCAAACGACCTCGGCGTCCGCCTTGATTTTGGAGAGCACGCCGCCGTTTTCGCCGCCCAGCGATTGAATATAAACTCTGATGTTGTCGCCCTGCTTGACGATGTCCTCTGCCGAATCCGGCTCCGGATACGCCAATTCTTTCTTCGGAATGGCAATTTCCTGCTTGTAGCCTATGTCGACGTAAGCCTCGTCGCGATTGACCAGGACGACGGTGCCTTCGACCACCATGCCCGGTTGCAAATCCTTGAAATTCTCCGACTCGTCGAGCCAATTACTCATATCCTCGTTTTTTACATCCTCTGACACTGTTTATAAACCTCCCCGATAATCCAGTCCGGCGTTGAGGCTCCGGCTGTGATACCAACCTTGTTGGATTTTTGTAACCAAACAGGAGAAAGTTCCTGAGCTGTTTCTATGTGGTAAGTCTTGCATTTTTTTTCGCAAAGCTGTGCAAGGCGCGTGGTATTTGCACTGTTACGCCCGCCGATTACCAGCATGACGTCTACTCGTGACGCGAGTTCCAATGCTGCTTTTTGTCTTTGATCCGTTGCCGTGCATATTGTGCGCAAAATTCTTATGTCGTGCGATTTGCCGAGCAGGTGCGCCACTATCTTGACGAAATTCTCGCCGCTCACCGTTGTTTGAGAAACTATGCCGAGTTTGGGGCAGGGCGCGAAGTTTATTGCGTCCGCCTCCGTCTCCAGGATAATCGCCCTTTTGTTCGACCACTCGAAGATGCTTTTCACTTCGGGATGATTTTTTTCGCCGATTATTACCACTTGCCGAGCGTCTTCTAAGAGTTCCTTGGCGGATAGTTGCGCCTTCTTTACGTGTGGACAAGTTGCGTCGACGACTTTCAGTCCCTTGGCTTGCGCTTCTTTGTAGACTTGCGGTCCCACGCCGTGTGAGCGAATTATTATCGTGCCCTCCTCCATCGCCGTCAAATCGTCGACCGTGCCCACGCCTTTGGCTTTCAGTCGCTCTACCATCTGCGGATTATGGATTATAGGTCCCAACGTGCAACTTTTCCCATCCGCGTGCTCTTCGGCAATTTTTATCGCCCGCTTGACGCCGTAACAAAATCCTAAACACTCCGATAAGATTACTTCCATTAAAACCACCTGTCTGATTGGCTCCGACAAATAAAAAATCCTCAACCTGCCGATAACCGCTGTTTAATATAGCATAATCATTTTTGACAAGCAATAACTTTGCGAAATTTTTTTCACAATGCAACGTCGGATATTCCTTAATCCTCATGCCGGAGAGGTTGTCCCCCCTTTGCCAAAGCGTGGACACGCGGAACCGGCTTTCTCTTGCCGAGGCTCGTCACTTCGATTAAGCAATCTTTAATTTTTTATTTATTTAACTTACTTTCTTTGTTCGGGCAAAGACCCGCTTTGAAAGCGGGGGAACAGCAAGGGCGTCACATTGGATTCAACGTCACGTTGCCGCCGGCGGAGGAGCCGTCCTCCGTGACGGCTCCTTTTTGTGTTGCAATTTATTCTGTTGCCAAGCGCAAAATCTCCGCCGCGACCTCCTCTATCGTCAGGTGAGTCGAGTCCAATAGTATCGCGTCCGCCGCTTGTGCCAAAGGCGCGATTTCGCGTTCAGAATCCTGTTTATCGCGGAGTGTTATCTCCTTGACCACCTGCGCGAGGTCGGCGGCTATGCCCTTTGCCTTCAGCTCTTCGTAGCGTCGACGTGCCCGCTCTTCGACCGTAGCCGTCAAGAATATTTTCAAGTCCGCGTTCGGCAAGACCTGCGTCCCGATGTCGCGCCCGTCCATTATCACCGAGCCGCGTGCCGCCATTGCCCGTTGAAGCTCCGTCAACTTTTTCCGAACGTAGCCCAGCGTTGCCACGTCCGACGCCCGGCAACTTACTTCAGGCGTCCGTATCTCCTTTGTAACCTCCCGACCGTCCAAGAACACCCGCGCCGATTCGTCCAGCTTTATTTCTATGTCGCGTAACAGCTCCTCGCTCACGGGCTTGCCGCTTTCCAATGCCTTAAGCGCGACCGCCCGATACATTGCGCCCGTATCGATATACGTGTAGCTCAGCCGCGCCGCGCAGATTTTCGACACGGTACTTTTGCCCGCGCCTGCCGGTCCGTCTATCGCGATGATTTTCTTCATGATTAAGCCTCCTTTACATTTTATCATAACGCCCGCGCAGATTTTTAGCAACGCCGTTTGTTGTTCAAGGGATATTTTTCGTGTTATAATCGCCAAAATATTTTTGAGAGGCAAAAACGTTATGATAAGCGTTATGATTAAACCGAATGTTACGACGTTAAGGCTCGCGGCAATCTGCGCGGCGGGCATTATCTTAAACGTGGCTGGCTCCGAATTGGCGCGTCATTTGGATTTGCCCGTTTACCTGGACACTTGCGGCACTGTTTTTATCGCGGTGCTCGGCGGCTACGTCCCCGGTATCGCCGTCGGATTCTTCACCAACATTATCGGCGCGGAGCTGAATATCAACGAAATGTATTTCGGCATCGTCAGCATTCTGATAGCCCTTATTGCCGCCTTCCTTGCAAGTAAGGGCTACTACGATAAATTTTACAAAGTTTTGTGCACAATCCCCGCCGTGGCTTTGACCGCGACTGTATTCGGTACGATTATCGAAGAACTTTTGAAGCCGCGCAATTCCTTTGAGTCCGTGACAAAATTATTTTATCAAAGCCTGCAACATTTTCCCGGTGAAATCCTCGACAAGGGCTTGGCGGTCGTGGTGGCGTTCCTGCTCTTGCAGATAGTCCCCGACGCCTTGAAGGACGAATTCCGCTTAATGGGCAAAATGCAAGCCCCGTTGTCACCCGATATGCGGGCGGCAATGAAGACGCAAAACGATTTTATCCTGTCGTTGCGCACAAAGATGGTCTTCAACCTCATGTCGATAACGATTCTGGTCGCGATTTTCATTTCGGCTATCAGCTACACGATTTATCAAGACTCCGCCTACAAGGAGCACATACGCATTGCCGACGGCTTGGTTACAATGGCTGTCAACGAAATTAACCCAAATCGCGTGGACGAATACTTGAAGCTGGGGCGGGCGGCGGAAGGCTACGAGGCGGTCGAGCGCAATTTGTATCGGATTCGGGCAAGCAATGTTGACGTGCGGTTTCTTTACGTCTACAAGATTGAGGAGGACGGTTGCCACGTCGTGTTTGACTTGGAAACGGCAGACCTTAGCGCGTCGCCGCCCGGCAGCATTGAAGCGTTTGACGAATCTTTTTTGCCTTACGTTGACGATTTGCTTGCCGGCAAGCCCATTCCGCCGATTATCTCCGACGATACGTTCGGCTATCTGCTTACGATTTACAAGCCCGTTTACAATCATCAGGGGCAATGCGTTTGCTATGCCGGCATAGATTTTTCCGTGGAGCAGATTAACGATTACGGGCGCACGTTTATTGCCAAGGTCGTCGCGTTATTTTCGGGCGCGGTGATTTTTATACTGGCTTTGGGCTTGTCGTTCATTGAGAACAACATTATCCTGCCGGTCAATACCATGGCTTGTTGCGCGGGCAGTTTCGCCTATGACAGCGCGGAGGCGCGTAAGCAGAACATTGAGCGCATTAAGAGCTTGGAGATTCAGACGCACGACGAGATTGAAAATCTTTACTCCGCCTTTTTGAAGACGACCTCCGACAGTATGCAGTACTTTGAAAAATTTAAGCGTGCCAAAATTCAAGTGGCGGTCATGGACGAATTGGCGCACACCGATTCGCTGACGGGCATTAAAAATAAAACCGCATACATTGAGCGCACGGAAAAGCTTGACCGCGACATAGCGGCGGGCGCGGCGAACTTCGCGATAATTATGATTGACGTGAACTGTTTAAAGAAAGTCAACGACACCTACGGGCACGAGCGCGGCAACGAGTACTTGATTAACGCCTGCAAGCTTGCCTGTGACGTTTTCGGCAAGGACAATGTTTATCGCGTGGGCGGCGACGAATTTGTTGTGATTTTGGACGGCGAGGACGTTAAGCATTGCGACGCGGCGGTTTCGCGAATCAAGGCGGAGGTTGAGCGTTTCCGCGCAGATTCGACGCTGGAACCGTGGGAAAAGGTTTCGGCGGCGGTTGGCGTTGCCTATTACGAGGAAGTCATAGACAGCACTGCCGAAGAGGTCTTCAAGCGGGCTGACGCGCAGATGTACCAAAACAAGTTGGCTATGAAGGCGACGCGCAAGGATTGACCCCCCTTTGCCAAAGCGTGGGTACGCGGAACCGGCTGTCTCGGCGGCGGCGCGTCGTGCTGATTTAACTTAATTCGGATTTTGTAGTTTTAATCTACTTTCTTTGCGTGCCCAAATGAGATGCAACGTCACTTTGCTTGCGGAGGATCTGACATCCCTGTCGGCTCCAAATTATACGCGATTGTTTATCGGATAAAGTTTGCAGCTCCAAAAGTGCGCGGCGGTTTCGTTTGACACGGCGGCGGGCGTGATATACAATGCGGCGCGAAAATAAGCTCGTACCCCTCGACGGGAGGAGACGAGACTTGGAGGTTTTCGCCAATGAAAAATGTTAATCGTGCGTCCTTGAGCGACGCGCAAAAGTTCAGCCTGGTCAGGCGCGAGGCGATTTACACGGGGCTTGCGTTGGCGGGGCTGATTATTTTTTGGCTGATAGCGGGCTTCGGCACGGCGTCACTCGACGTTAAGATTTGCCACGTACCGCTGTGGGCTGTGCTCGGTACCGTCGGCGTGTGGCTCGTCGCTATCCTAATCAGCTTTGTGCTCAGCCGTATCCTGTTCAAGGACGTTGACTTGGGAGGCGAAGACGATGGAAGGTAATCTTTTCGCGCTCCGTTCGCTGATTCTGCTGTTGCCGCTGATTGGCTTCATGGCGGTCATGGTCGGCATAAGCATTTACGTTCGACACAGGCAGGCGGGCAAAAATTTCGTAAGCAGTTACTTCGTCGGCAACCGCGAACTCGGCGGCTTCGTCTTGGCTATGACAACCGTCGCCACGTACAGCTCGGTTTCAAGTTTCGTCGGCGGACCGGGTATGGCGTTTCAAGTCGGCTTCGGCTGGATTTATATGGCGGTCGTTCAAGTGACGGCGATTTTCCTCGTGCTGGGCATTTTCGGCAAGCGCGTCGCGCTCCTCGCCCGCAAGCTCAATGCCGTTACCGTCGTCGACATTATCCGCGCCCGTTTCCAATCCGATTTTTTGGCGGCAGTCGCGGCGTTCGTTATAGTTTTATTTTTCTGCGGCACCATGACGGCTCAATTCGTCGGCGGCGCAAAATTATTCGCGGCGGTGACGGGCTACAGCTACGAGGCGGGGCTTATCCTCTTCGGGCTGACGGTCGTTATCTACACGTCAATTGGCGGCTTCCGCGCTGTCGCGTTGACGGATACTTGTTGCGCCGTAATGATGATGATTGGTATCGTCCTGCTGTTGCATTACGTCTTGCAGGCGGGCGGCGGCTTCGATAACATCATGACGCGCCTTGAGACGAACAATCCCGAACTGTTCGAGCCGTTTTCTATGGGCAACATGCCTTGGACGATTTACTTCACGCAATGGCTGTTGGTCGGCATTTGCACTATCGCGTTGCCTCAATCGGTCGTGCGCGGCATAAGCTACAAAAACACGCAGGGACTTCATCAAGCAATGCTGATTGGCACGGTTGTCGTCGGATTCATGAACATCGGGATAAATTTCACGGGCATATTGGCGCACGGCGTCTTGACGGGCACGGCGGCTGATTACGGCGGCGTCGACAATGTTATCCCCACAGCGATTGTTATGGCTATGCCGATTGAACTGGTCGGGCTGGCGATAATCGGACCTTTGGCGGCGTCAATATCGACCATATCGGGCTTGCTTATCGTGGCGTCCAGCGCGATTGTCAAAGACGTTTATCTTCATTGGGCTGAGAAAAACAATCGCTCTGTGACACCTGCGCGGGTCAAGGCGTTGTCAATGGCGACGACGGCTTTAATCGGCGCGGCGGTCTTCGTGATAGCCTTGACGCCGCCGAGCTTGATTTGGCTGATAAACATGTTCGCGTTCGGCGGGCTGGAGACGGCGTTTTTCTGGACTTTGCTCCTCGGACTGTTCTGGAGGCGGGCGAACAAATTGGGCGCGATGCTCTCCATGACGGGCGGGACGATTATATACTGCGCCGCGCAGGCGACGGGCTTTAAAATCCTCAACCTGCACCAAATCACTATAGGCATAACGGTTTCGCTGATTCTGTTCCTTATCGGCTCGTACCTCGGCAAGCGCACCGACGACGAGACTTTGAAAATTTTCTTCCCGTAAAAAATTATCCCCCTCCAAAATCGGAAGGGGATTTTTGTTTCCGCGCAGATTTTATTGTCTTGCCAGAGTGTTGCCGCTTACGACGTAGTTGTTGCCGTTGACGTTAAAGTTCGTGGCGGTGGGCTTATCCAAAATTATCGCGCTGTAGGTGTCCCCGACCTTGAAGACGACGCGCCCCGAGCCGCTGTAATAAGCCGCCGACCATTCGCCGTTAATCTCCAGCATATCGGTATCGTCGAAGCCGAAAATCATATCCTTGCCGTCGCCGTCGTTGTAAATGAAGGTGTCCGCGCCGTCCTGTCCCCAAAGGCTGTCGTTACCTTTGCCGCCAATGAGCGTGTCGTCGCCCGTGTAGCCGTAGAGCTTATCGTTACCCGCGCCGCCGAGGACGTAATCATCTCCGCTGCCGCCGCTGAGATAATCGTTGCCGTTGTCGCCAATGAGCGTGTCGTCGCCTGCGCCGCCGCTTATCGTATCGGAACCCGCGCCGCCCGCCAGCGTGTTATCGAGGGCGTTCCCCGTGATTTGGATCGCCGTCGTGCGCGAGGTCACCTCAGCCGCGATATAACTTGCAGGCAACGTTACCTTGCCGGAGCTGCCGTTCGTCAATTTCAAAGTCCGCGTTATTATCGGCGTAAAGCTTGCCGTCCCCGCCAGAGTGATTTTGCCCGCCCCGACCGTGATAATCCAATCGTCGCCGGTGCCCGCATTTATTGTGACCGCCGAGCCGTCGTTGTCAATGTAATCGGAGCCGTCGCCCGCGTTGATTGTGACGTTGGAGCCGTCGCCCGCGTTGATTGTGACGTTCGAGCCGTAATTGCGAATGGAATCGTCGGCATAATTGCCGTTAATCAGGACGTTGGAGCCGTAATTGTAGACGCCCTCCTCGTCGGAACCGTCAATCGTCGTGTCGGAATCAAAGTTGACGCCCGCCAGGTCGCCGATAAATTCGCCGTTGACATTAGCCGCCTTGGTGTCGTACAGCGTTATCGAGCCTCTGCGCGTGTTCAAAATGAGGTCGTCGCCCGACACCACCGAATCGGTTATCCAATCGTTGTAAAGCCTTATCGTACTCGTGAGGTTTTAGTTGTAAACGGTATCGTCGCCGTCGCCAAAGCTGTATGCAATTTTTGTACCTCTGACGGTATTGCTCAAAGAAATTTCGTCGTCGCCTCTGCCGCCAAAGACGGTCGAATCGGTGCCGCCGTTATAAATGTAATCGTCACCGTTGCCGCCATAGGCATAAGAATTTGCTCCGCTGTTGCTGATGGTATCGTCGCCGCTGTCGCCGTAGACATAAGAATTTGCTCCGCTGTTGCTGATGGTATCGTCGCCGCTGTCGCCGTAGACATAAGAATTTGCTCCGCTGTTGACAATGGAATCGTCACCTGAGCCGCTGTCGATTGTGGCAAAAGCACCGTTGCTGTTGGAAATGTAATCGTCGCCGTTGCCGCCGTAAACCTGCGCGGAGTCGCCGTAGTTGGAAATGGTGTCGTCACCTGAGCCGCTGTCGACGTAGGAATTTGCGCTTCTCCAATTATCGATTGAATCGTTGCCGCTGCCGGCGTAGACGTGGGAATTTGCGCTGTACCAATTATCGATTGAATCGTCGCCGCTGCCGGCGTAGATATATGAATAATCGCTGCTGTTGTAAATGGAATCGTCGCCCGCGCCCAGCTCAATGTAGGCATTTTCGCCTTGAGTATAAACTTCGTCGTCGCCCTTGCCCGCGTCGATTGAAACGTTATCGGCTTCATTGGTAATTTCGTCATCGCCCTTGCCGCCGTCGAGCGTCGAGTAGTCGCCGCTGTTGGTTATGGTATCCGCCGCCGCCGTCCCCGTGACGAAAGCTCCTTCGATTGTGTTGTTGAACTCTGCCATAAGAATCTGCTCCTCATAAAATGTTTTGTCGCGGGGATTATAATAATTGATTTTTTTGTGTCAATTTGGCGACGCAAAAAATCCCGCCGGGCTTTCCGACGGGATTAAGAGTTTCCGCGCAGATTTTACTTTTTGGCAAGCGTGGTGCCGCTGATTTGGTAGAGTTCGCCGTTGACGTTAAAGTTCGTGGCGGTGAAGTCCTTAAGGGTTATCGCGCCCGCCGTCGAGCCGACCTTGAAGGCGAGCACATTGGTTTTGGCGGTGTAAGTCGCGGTAAAGTCGCCCGTGATTTGAAGCATATCGGTATCGTCGAAGCCGAAAATCATATCCTTGCCGTCGCCGTCCGCGTAGAGGAAAGTATCGGCTCCCGCGTTACCCCACAGCGCGTCGTTACCTTTGCCGCCGATCAACATATCATTGCCCGCGCCGCCGCTTAGCGTATCGTTCTTGACAGTACCGACGATTGAGTTCGCCGCGTCACCGCCCGAAAGATTGACCGCCTTACTTGCAAGCGTGGCGTCTATGATTTGAGCGTCAAGTGTCGTGGTGCCCTTCGCGCTGAAACTTACCGGTAAGGTCGCCGTCGTCTTGGTCGGGTTGTAGAATACGCCGCTTGAAAAGACTTTTTCGCCGCCCTCGTCAACGATTGTAACCTCGGCGGTATTTTTGACGGTAACGGAATTTCTTCCGACCTTGAGCACGGTGTTGCCTTTCTTGTCAACTGCGGCGTCGGTAATCGTCGCGCTGACCAGGCTTACCTTATCGCCCGCGCCGTTGCCGCCCACGAACACATTTGCCTTAGTGTTGCCCGTAATCGCCACGCCGTCGGTAAGCGAGCCGTCTATCGTCACGAGCTTTGAATCGGCGGAGAAGGCTTTGGTTGCGGCGTTGAGCGTTATTGCCGTCTCTGCCGCGTTCAAAATGCCGTCCGTGCCGTAAATGTTGACGGTAGACTTTTTGCCGTCGGCGAAGGCGATTTTCTTGCCCGCCGCCGTAAATGAAGATGTCATTTACTTTGCCGCCGTGTATGGTTTCGTTCTTCGCGTTGCCGAAGATTTTTACAGCCGCCTTGACGGTTGCGGCGTCGACATTGGTAAAGCCTGCGGCGTCGAGGGAGCCTTTGAATGAACTTGTGAGCGTGACGCTTTCGCTCAAGACAATGCGGTCGTTGAAGTAAGTTTTGGTCGTCGCGCCGTTGCCGTCCGTGAAGGTGATTTGTTTGCCGTCAGTCAGCGGATTTTCGTCGTCAAGTTTCTTGAGCGTGAGAGTATTCTTGCCGACGGTTACAACCGCGTCGCCGTTTTTGCTAATGGAGACATTCGCCGCGCCGTCGACGGAGATTTTATCCTTGCCTGTCGTGTAATCGGTAATGACATCTTTGCCGCCCGTCATGATGAAAGTATCGTCCCCTGCGCCGCCGAAAACTGAGGTATTTGAGCCGTTGCCCTCGTAGGCGTAATTGTGTATGGAATCGTCGCCTTCGCCGCCGTTGATTGTAATAAATTTATCTTCGTTGTAAATATGGTCATTACCTGCGTCGCCGAATATGGTTGACTTGCCGCCATCAATCGTATAAGGAACCCGGTCACCGCTAAAGAGAGAGTTCATGTAAGAAGAGTAATTTGCAATAGAATCATTGCCGTCTCCACCGCTTATATATGCCCGGTAAGCGTTGTTTTCAATGGTATCGTTGCCACCAAGAGCGGATATCGTTTGGTCGTAAGGAAGAACGAAGAATTCGAGACGACTTATTTCTACACCGTCTTTTTTTACGACTGTTATATCAATGTATGGTGCGTTTACAATATGATTGTCGCCCGCGTCACCAAGCTTTTCACCGGGAGTATACACCGTATAAACAGTGTCTCCACGAGCACTTTAATAGGATTTGCCATTATAAATCACTCCTTCCTTGAAATCAAAACCTCCTGTAAAGAACGCTTTCGCCATAGAATCCGCTCCTTCCGATAAAAACCAAATCAATCCGAGCTTTACAATTTATAGTATATCCCCCCTTCCATGCGCAATTGCAAAAAAAAATTCCCGCCATATTGACGGGCAACTTTTGAAAAATTGACAAACAGCAGACGCGCCGTGCATTACTGATTGCGCCGCAAAAAAAACCGCTCGACGAATCGAACGGTTAATTTTTTTACACGGCGTATATCGCTCTGATGAAGTTGCCGCGTCAGAGTGCGCAGAGACACGAGCAGAATCGCGATTTGCAAGTAAGTCAACGCGTTCGCGAAACTTTGATTCAAATCGGGAAACGGTTGCGAATAACTTCCTTTTCCCCGGCCTTCGCCGCAATTTCGTCCTGCTCCATCTCGTAACGTTCAATGGTCGCAACGTAGCTTTGTTTGAGTTAGCTGAGCTTATCGGGGGCGGTATTGGCGGGCGGGTCAATCTCAAGCATGGTAAGTTGCCCTTCGTAAATCGACTTTTTGATACCCTTGGCTTGATAATGATTTCAATCGTCGGAGGCTTGGCTTTGAGCGAGGATACCCTTGCTTGTGTTGTTTAGTGAATTCTTGAGTCTTGGTTTCGTCAATCTCGATATTCTTAGCCAAAAATATTCCTCCTTAGGGCGGCGCATTTGCGTGACGCATTTTCTTTGCTACTTTGGGTGAGCAAAAGAAAGTAGGACACAGCCAAAGAGATTCTTATAAGTCTTTCTTGCGCGTCGGGAAGAAAGACTTACTGCACGTCGACGTTGGTGGTAATTTCGCCGTTGGTAACCGTGAACAGGATAAAGTTCGACAAGGCACTGTCCTCGGTGGGCGTCATGAACTCGAAGCTGTAAGCGTAGTTGCCGTCGCCGAGCGGCTCGTCCTTAATCTGCGGGTCGTCGCCAATCGTGAACGTGTCAACTTCAACCTGCGTAAAATCCTCGTCTTCGCCCGAAATGCTCATGCCGTAATGGAGCGTCGTAATTTCGTCGCCCGCACGAAGCTTAATCAGTTCGCGATTGCTCATGCCGTGTTCGTCCAAACCCTGCCTCGCGCCAAGGATATAGTAACGCTCCTCGGCGTAGACGTAGGCAACCTGCAAATTGCACTCGACGCCGTTAAGCTTAATCGGTATCGAATACAAGTTGTAGCCGTCATTTTCCGCCGTGATCTCTACGTAAACGGGGTGCCCGTCAAGCATTGGCCAAACGGCGCGGAAATTGTCGGTGAAAGTGCCCGCGTCCCAATCGGCGTTGACATCGGCGTCGGAGCCAAGGTAAAGGATAATGTCCTCGTCGGCGTCAATGTAGGCAAGCTGGCAGTGCACGCTCGACAACAAATCCATTTGCTCCGCGCCAAGCTGAACGAAAGCATTGCCGTTATCGTCCATTTGAACGGGGAAGTCCTCCAGCTGAGAAATTTCAAACAAATCTTGCCGCTGTTCGGGCGGAGTGGTCGGCGCGGGCGTGACCAAAGTATCACCGTCCAAAAGCGGGATAACGTCCGCCGGCATCTCGCCGTAAATCAGATAGTAGTAAAGGATTTTCTGCGGAACGGGAGCCGCCTCTTGATTCAGATAGCTGACAAGGCTCGCCTCGTCGCCGCTGTAGCTGTAGAAACTGGAAATGCCGCCGCCGCGATTGCGATACGTCCCGTTGACTTTGTAGACAACCGCGTCGTCAACCGCTTTGATGAGCTTGTCGGCGTTTTCGGGCAGAATATTTTTGGTGGTGTTCGCCAAATCGACGAGGTCAACCATGTTGGTGTAGCCGGTTCTGCGCGTGTTGCCGCCGTAGTTTTCAGCCTGCGCGGCTCCGCGTCCGAAGTGGGAAAAGAATTGGCGCGGACTCTTGTAAGCCGCCCGCAAAGCCTCAAGCCCGAAAGCCTCATAGGAGTGGCGGAGCATGGGCAACTTAGCCAAATCGATAACGGAAAGCGTCGCGGTCTTGCCGAGGTTATATTGATTGCAAGCGTCCATGTAGGTATCGCAAATGGTTTGACCGAGTTTCGCGCCGCCCATAGCGGGATTGGCAACCAGACCGCCGACCCAGCCCGTGTAGTTCCAACCGATACCCGGCTCGACCTCCTCGGAGGCGGTCACGTAGCGCGTTATGCCGTCAAGCGTGTTTACAGTGTCGTAAGTCGCCATGAGGCACGCGTCGAAGCCGATAAGCTCAAAGGGCGGATTGTCGGCATTCGGTTCGTAAACCGCCGTAAAAGCCTCGCGCAGGGCGTTCAAGCTCAAAAAGTGATTAGTGCGCTCGTCGAGGCAAACGCCGACCGCCGAGCCGCCGCCATGATCCCAAAATACAAAAACTCTGTGGTCAGCCGCCATGTCCTTGCCGTAGCGCACAAAGTCAGCCAAAGTCGCCGCGTCGCCCATATCGGCGTCGGGCAAAGTGGCAAGGCGTTGAAGCCCCGTGTCGTCGTAAAGATAACGCTCAACCGCATTGCTCGGTACAACGTTGTTATGCCATTGCTCCGCGCCGCCCGTCTGAATCAGAAACTTGACATTGGCGGGCAGCTTGACGTTCAAAAGCTCCTGAATATCCGCCGAAGCCGCGCCCGACTTCGACTCCAAATCCGTGCCGCAAATGTACCACTGCACCAGCCACGTATCGCCGGCGTTGTAGTTGTCCTCGAAGGTCGCCGCCTTGCGCGTAACCTGATTGGGCTTGCCGTCGTCCTCAATCGCCGCGTCCGTACAGCCCGTCGCCGCCCAGCTTGCCGACAAAAAAATCGTCAGCAGGAAAAACCTCCAAACCGTCCGTCGAAACCTTTCCATATCCTCCACTCCTTTTAAAAAAATACCGCAGAATTTGCGGCGAAAATTTTTATTGCCCCGTGAGGAAATCGATTAGGGCTTTGCCCTCGGCGGGTGCCCAATGCGTCTTGCCGCCGACCGTCACCGTGTCGCAAGGTACCGCGAACGTCTTTTCCGCTTGGAAAGTCATATTCTCGACGTACTTGCCGAAAGCCGAAGCCGCCAACGCTTGAACTTCGGGATTGGCTTTAAGTTGCTCGTCGGTCGCGCCGTCGGCTTTGAGTTGCCCGACCATGCCCAGCAACGCCATTAAGTCATCGTTGCCGACAGCCGCCTTAGCCGTGCCCGCGTAGTCAATCGGCGTGGTGGTCAGCTCGACAATCGGGCGGTCGCCGTCGCTTTTAAGCTTAGCCTTGAACGTTACCGCGCCCTTTAGCTTGTCGAAAAAAATCGTCGTGAGCTGTTGAGCGGTCGCGTCGCCAAGCGGGACGATATTCGTCATTGATTCGATAAAGCCGTTGACGGCGGCAAGGCGAATGCTTTTGGCGTATTCGTCGCCGAAGCCCGCCGCCGCCGCGTTGGGACTGTCGCCCGTCATGACGGTTTCGGCATAGGCAAGTATCGCCTTATCGGGGCTGCCGTCAACTTTATCCGAGCCGCAACCCGCAATCAGCAACGCCAACGCCGCGCAGAGTATTATTTTCCTTAACACAAAATTTCAACCTCCATTCGCACGCATTATATCAAAAAATCCTCGCGGCGCAACGAAATTTCCCTCGACAAAAAATCCCGTCGAGGTTTTTCGACAGGATAAAAAGTTTTATCGTGAGGTCTTTGCTTTCCACTTGCCGCCTTCCATGTAAAAGCTGAAGTCTCTCGAGCTCTCAAAGTCTCCGAACTCATTTTGAAAGATGAAGAAGCCAATGTAAGCTTTGAAAACATCGCCCGTTAGGATTTTATTTTTGATTTTGGGATGCTTGCTCAAGACTATTTCCGTAGGCAACGCAATTTCCCGCTCGCAATCGCCGAAACTGAATTCTTGGGGTAAATCTTTTGGCAAAGGATAAATTGAGTAAATCGGTTTTACCCTGTCGCCCTTTTTGAGTCCGACGATTGAGTTATCGGGGAGGCTGTCATTGCCGGAAGTTTTCACCGCACCTATTATGCTGTAAATGCCGTCCTCGTCGCGTTCCGTTGCGTCAAAGAAATTGTCCGTGTAAAGTCCTTCGCCCTCGAACAAAAACAATTCGCCGTTAAAGCTTACCTCAAATTTGCGCTCCGCCCAATTCTCAACCAACCGGTCATCGGCAATGCCCATTGAAGCCATAACAAGCTTGTCGTCTATTTTGAAATCCAACGTCGCCAACAATATCACGTGAACGTTGTAGACCGAATTCAGTTGTTCTTCCGTGAGCCGGACGAAAGCTCGTTGCGTTTCCTCGTCGAAGTCGGTTTCCAATCCGCCCAAGGATTCAAATGCGGGCGTCTTCTTACCGTCCTTTTTATCGGGCTTATCACTCGCCAAGGTATTGTAGTTGTTGAGGCTGTAAGGGTAATAAACCGAAAGCCCGCCGCCGCGATTGCGATATTTGCCGCGAACGTTGCTGATAACGGCTCCGCTTTGCAAACCGTCAAGCGCACATATCAAATCGTTCGACGCGTCCGACAGGGCGGGAATAAATCTCCTTGACTGTATGGCTAAGTCTTTCAAATCAACCATGTAACTACCTATCGGACTGTAACTTTCCGCCTTCCACGCCGCTCGCCCGAAGCTTGAAAAGAACGCTCGCGGATTATTTTCGGGGGCGTTGATGTAATCAAGAGTCGCTTGGCAAAAATTATTGTAAGCCGTCTCAAGCTGTCCATCTTGCTGAGGTCAATGACGGACATCGTCAAAATACTTTCCCCGTATAATCAAACATGACTCTGCTGATTATGACTTCCTGAGAGGCGACCATATACCCGGCAAACTTTTTGAGGACGATTAACGTTTCCTAAGTGGACATGAGGCACGCGTCGAAGCCAATCAGCTCAAACGGAGGCTCGTCGACAGACGGATAAACTTCGGCAAATGTTTTGTGAATCTCGCTCAAACTAAGCAAATCGCTTTTGCAGACTTTGTCTGAACAGACGCCGCCCAAACTGCCGCTGCCGTGATCCCAGAAGACAAAGACCCTGTGAACGTTCCCATCGGGATAAAGCTCGCGTTCAAGATTCTGCCCAGCCTTTAAAAAATCTTTCAGCGTTTCAGGCGCGCCCATATTGATATGCGGGTCAATGGTGCCGTCTTCGGGATAATCGACGACTTTAAGGTCTTGCAAGCCGTTTCCGTCGTAGAGGTAGCGTCCCATCTTATTGCCCTTAAATTTGTCGTGATGCCAATCTGTTGCACCACCTACTTGGATGAGTACTTTCACATTACCGGGCAAATTCTTGCGGCGTTCCAATTCCTAAATATTTCTTGTCGCGTTGCCACCGTGCCCCGTCTCAATGTCGCTTCCGCACACGTACCAATAGACGAGCCAATTATCGTCGAGATTGCCTGTATCCGTAGGTGTGTCGGGTTGCGGCGCGGGCGGTTCGGAAACGACTTGCCGATAAATTTTTTCGGAGCACCTGCCACCGTCGCCGATAGTATCGGGAGCACGTTCCGAAGCGTTGCCAATTACTAAACAAAATATCGCCGATAATAGTTGTTTTTTTGTCAATTATACCACGCAGATTTTTCAATGCACAATGACTCAATCCGTCGTCAGCGGGTCGATGTCGATTATAACGTCGTCGCGCCGGTGTAAGTAGTGCGCCCGTATGAATGCCCGCGCCGCCGCCAAGTCCGCCGATTTTATCAGCAACACGAATCGGAAGACTCCGCGCAGATTCGCTATCGCCGCCGGTATCGGTCCGAAGACTTCTTGCCGCGCAGATTTGTCGACCTCGGCTCGGAACGCCGCCCGAATTTCCTTGGCGAACGCTTTTGCCTTAGCCGCGTCCGCGTTCGTGAATATCAGCTTAATCAATCGGCAGAACGGCGGGAAGAATACCTCCTCGCGTTGAGGCAACTCGTGCGCCGCAAATCGCTCGTAGTCCTGTGCACAACCGAATCGGATAGCCGCCGCGTCGCAGTTGTACGCCTGCACGATGACTTTACCCGGCAAATCGGCGCGACCTGCCCGACCCGCCGCCTGCGTTATCAGCTCAAAGCACGTCTCAGCCGCCCGAAAGTTTGAAAAGCTCAAAGCCGCGTCCGCACTCAAGACGCCGACCGCCGTCACGCCGCTGATGTCGTGACCTTTGGCAACCATTTGCGTCCCGAATAAAATATCGTACTCGTGCGCCGCGAACGCGTCCAGAATTTTTTTGTGACCGAACTTGCCGCCCGTGGAGTCCCTGTCCATGCGCAAAATCCTCGCGTTCGGCAAGGCGGCTTTCAACGCACGCTCCAACTTTTCCGTGCCCGTGCCCAAAAATTTTATGTGCTTACTGCCGCAAGCTGGGCAAACTTCGGGCGGCTCCAACTCGACCTCGCAACGATGACAATGCAACTTCCCGTCCGCGTGATACGTCATGGGCAAGCCGCAATCGGGGCAAGTGCTAACCGCGCCGCAAGCCCGACACATCACCACCGTCGACCAGCCGCGCCGATTCAAAAGCAATATCGCCTGTTGATTCGCCGCCAAAGTTTTCCTAAGCAACTCGACCAACGCGCCGCTCAATACAGAACGGTTGCCCGCCCGAAGCTCGCCGCGCATGTCCACGCATTTAACCGCGGGCAACGGATTATCCGACACCCGACGCGGCATTTTCAATAAGGTAAGCTCGCCGCGTTGCGCCCGATAAAAATTCTCCAAGCTCGGCGTCGCGGAGCCGAAAATTATCGCCGCCCCGTGAAATTTTGCAAACTCCTCGGCGACCGTGCGGGCATGATAACGCGGCGGATTATTTTCCTGCTTATAGGAGGTGTCCTGCTCCTCGTCGACGACGATTAAGCCCACGTTGTCAATCGGCGTGAACAGCGCAGACCGCGCCCCAATCACAATGCCGACTTTGCCGTCGCGTATCCTGTGGAAGGCGTCGCTCCGTTCGGCAATGCTCAGCCGACTGTGTATGACCGCCACGTCCGAAAAATGCGCCTTGAAGTTCATCACCGCTTGACCCGTCAGCGCGATTTCCGGCACCAAGATTATCACGCGCCGCCCCAGTTGCCGCGTTACCTTCGTCAGTTCAATGTAGACTTGCGTCTTGCCCGAACCCGTCACGCCGTGCAGGAGGAAGCCTTGAAATTGCCGCGCCGCCAATGCCGCCTCGACCGCCTCGACCGCCGCGTTTTGCTCTGCCGTCAACTCAAATCTGCGCGGAGCCGTTTTCATTCCCGCATAGCTGTCGCGCAAGACCCGCCGCCTTTCCGTAACGATATAGCCCGCCCTGATTAACTTTCTTGTTGTGTCCAAAGTGATTTTCTGCTCGGCAAGCTCCGACGTCCGCAATTCGCCGCGCTCTTTAAGCAGTTGCAACAGTTTAATTTGCGCGGAAGCATTTTTGAAATCCGTCGCGTCGAATTCTTTGGCTAATCGCAAGACGCGTTCAAATCGTGCGGAGATTTTTTTACCGCGCCGCCCCGGCATGAACAGTCCCATGGTTCGCGACAGTGGGCACAAATAAAAATCCGCCAGCCAACGCGCCGCGCTCATCATTTTGGGCGTAAACCACGGCTCGTCGTCGATTGCCTCCGCTATGTCTTTGAGCTTGAACTCAAACGTCGTCGCCTCGTTGACCTCGCGCACCGCCATTACAAATCCGTCGACATTGCGATTGCTGAACGGCACTGTCACGCGCCAACCCGCCGTTAAAAAATTTAAGCCGTCGGGCACCCGATACGTAAAATTTTGCGTGATAGCGTTCGCCGTGACGTTCACGCAGACCTCAGCGATTTTCATCTAAAGCCTCCAAATAAGCCGCAATTGCCGCCACGAACTCGACCGCGTGCTGATATTGTTCTTCCGCCTCTTCACGCGACACGACAACAAAATCGCCATAGTCACTGTATTGCCTCGCCGTAAAAGCCTTGCCGATATAATCGGAGTATTTCACCTCGAACAAGCCCGTCTTGACATATTCGCGGCGAAAATAACTGACAACCGCCGAATGCTTTTTAAAATCTGTCGGTATCTCCGCCAAAAGAGCACGAACGGCATTGAACATCGCATAATAGGAATTCGTAACCGATATTCTAAAGCGACCGTCCGCAATCATTGTCGCGGCTACTTCCACTCGCTCGGTGGCAAGCTCCAATCTGTATTTTGCCAAATCAGTCAAGGCGTTTGCCCTCCTTGAAAATATTTCCGTAATAGCCGACCTCGTTCTTGTACTCCTCGAAAATCTTTGAACTGATAACCATCGGCGAAGACACAACGTCCAGCTCCAAGTCCATTTGATTTGTATAATGCCAAACTTGCTTACGCTTTTCGTAAGAATTTGACAGGTCGTCCTTTACTATCGCTGCAAAATCTATATCCGACTCTTCGTCGTAGTCGCCGCGGGCATACGAACCGTAAAGATAAATCGCCTCTATGTCGTCGCCGTAAGCCCTGCGATAAGCCGCCACCACCCGTCGGCAAATTTCCTCCATGTGCGGCATTGCGTCCATTCAAGTCATCTCCGTTCTGTCAATTAGTAGCTGGTAGCTGGCAACTAGCCGCTAATAACTAGCTACTGCATCTCCTTAACGTGTGTTTCGATAAAGTCAATCTCCGCCGCGTCCAGCCCGTACTTGCGATAAAGTTGCGCGTCTGCGTCGCCGCGCCAATCTATGTCTGAGGCAGGCGTAAAATCTTGGAGCGGCACCTTTGCCCACGCTTGCGGCGGATTGTGCTGTGTGACCTTCAGGATGCCCAGCATTGCCCGACAGAACTTGCTTTTGACATAAGCCAGGCAAGCCTCCGCCTCTGTCGCCGTATCAAACGCCCCGATAACCGTAAAGGTCGCCGTGTTACCGACAAGCGGCTCACCGAGGGCGGGCTTGCTGATTATCCGTGCAGGTTCCTCGCCCAACTTACCCGACGCGCCGTTTGCTTGCGATACGAAAACTTTATGCTTGTCCAACGTCTCGTGACTCGTCACAGCGTCGCGGCGAATCCATTTGTAAGCCCGCTGATTCTTCAGCAAGCCGAAAATTTGAATGTAATCGTTGCCGTCGTCGGGCGCGGCGTCGAAGAAGCAATCGCTCATCTTCTCGAAAGCATTGGTTTCGACGAAAGAATTATCCTTGACGAAACGATAAATCGCTCGCGGATAAATAATCTCGTTGAGCGGGCGGAAATTCGGATTGTCGACGCAAACTTTATCGTGAATTGTCTTAAGTTCGTCGAACGGAATGAACGTGCCGACAGCTCCGAAGTCCTTAGTCTCGTCGCGCAAAGTGATAGCCACGCCGCCCTTGATGTCGACGCTCTTAAAATATTTTTTGGCAGGTGCACAATCCAAAACCTTAAGGTGCGGGTCGCTCAGCATACGGCGATTGAAATCTTTGGGCGTCTTGCCGGCGTCAAAGAGAAACCGCGCAGGCGTTATCAGCTCAACGGTTTTGCCGACCTTTTGAGCCGCCTCCATGATGATATTGTAAACGGGAGTGTCGGAAGTGTCTTTCGTCTCCTCGTTATAGGGCGGGTTGCCGATAACAAAATCGAATTTCTTCATGGTGTTACCTCCGAAAGTAAATTTTCCGGCGTCGCGCCAATCGATGATGGTCGGGGCAAAAAAGCCGTTATCCTGCGTGCCGTCGAGCTGAAAGAAATTCCACGCGATAATCTCGGCAAGCTCCGCCAAATCGTTTTCGGAAAGGTCGGCTAAATCGGCGGCGGTGAGCAGGACGTTGGCGCGGGCGATAAGCAAGCTGTCGCCCTGAAGTTCGTAGCCGTAAACACTTTGGACGGCGCGTTTAACGTCGGCGGTGGTGCGGAGCTTTTTATCCAAGACACCTGCGCGGTTGTCGCGTGGAATATCTTCGCCCGATTCGGCGTCGCAGCGGTTGGTGATAAACGGAGCCTCGCCGCAAGCAATTTCAAGCCAGCGCGAATCGATTTGGTTATCGTCGAGGGCGTCAACCATAAACTTAACGACGCGGCTCGGCGTGAAGACTTCGGCATTGGTGCGCGTGCGGGTGAGCTTATCGGCGTCGGATTTGAGGGCGCGGGGCTTGACGGCGGGCAGGAGCTTCTTGGTCAGTTGCTTGCCGTTGAACAGGATATTGCCGCCGGTGTTCATGTCGCGCAGGAGGATTTCAATCACGTCACGGAGCGGCGATTTGTCGAAGTGAATCATAATTTTTCCTCGAAAGTTTTTTGCGTCATTGTAAGGGAAATTTTTTGCGCAGGCAAGAATTTATGCTATAATCGCGGCGAAAGGAGCCGATGACGCATGAAAGACATTCTGGACGTTCACATACACACGACGGCGAGCGGGCACGCCTACAGCACGATAGGCGAGTGCATAGCGGCGGGCAAGGCTAAGGGTTTGGAGCTTGTCGGTTTCGCCGAACATACTCCTAAGATGCCCGGGGCTACGCACGATTTTTGGTTTCTGAACTTTAAAGTTGTGCGCCGCGTTCAAGACGGCATTAAGGTTGCCATGGGCGCGGAGCTGAACATAATCGATTATTCGGGCAGCACCGACCTCCCCGCGCAGATTCTCAAGCGCATAGACTACGCGATAGCCAGCCTGCACAATCCCTGCATTGACCCCGGCAGTTTGGAGGAGAATACGGCGGCTCTAATCGGAGCCATGCGCAATCCGCACGTCGTGATAATCGGGCACCCCGACAATCCGCATTACCCCGTTGACTTCGACAGGGTTGCCCGCGCCGCCGCAGATAATCACGTCCTGCTTGAGATTAACAACAGCTCGTATTATTCGGGCGGACACCGCGACGGTTCGCAACAGACGGCTAAGCAGATGTTGGCGGCGTGCAAGCGATACGGAGTAGCGGTTATCATGGGTTCCGATGCGCACGTCGAGCAGGATGTCGGCAATCACGAGCTGTCGCAAAAAGTTTTGGCTGATAACGACTTCCCCGCCGAGTTGGTTATAAATTCGAGCGCGGAGAAATTCTTTGAGTATGTGGCTTATCGCAAATCATTGGCACCGAAGGGAGCTTGATAACTTGTTGGTTCACGAAATCATAAACAACGGGCGCGACGCGGATATTGCCGTCGTCGACGAGGGGCGCACCATAACCTACGCCGCGCTCAAGCAGGGCATAAGGAATTATCGCAATCATCTTTACGAGCTGGGCATACGTCAAGGCGACCGCGTAGGGATTTTTTCACGCAACAGCGCGGAGTTCGTTTATACCTACTTTGCGACGACTTCATTGGGCGCGATTAACGTCCCGATAAATTTCCAGCTTAGTCCTCGCGAAACGGCTTATATCTTGCAAAACGCGGGCGTCGAACATTTGCTGACCTACGAGCCGCTGACCTTCGACGAGCCGCTTAACGTCACGCAACACGACATTGCCGCGTTCGGCGATAAAATCTGCGCGGAGGCTCCCGCATTGCCCGCCGACTTCAGCGATAACAATCCCTGCGTCATAATCTACACGTCGGGCACCACCGGCAACCCGAAGGGCGCGATTCTGTCGCACAAAAACCTCGTGCACAATACGCGCCAATGCGAAATTTTCAAATGTCACAGCCGTTGCAAATCCCTTTGCGTCTTGCCGATGTATCACTGCTTCGGCTGGACGTGCACCGTCCTCAACACGTTTTACAGGGGCGCGGCACTGCACGTTATGCGCGTCTTCAAGCCCAAGGATATGATTGACATGGTGCGCGAACAGCAAATCACCGACATAATCGCGGTACCGTCGATATTCAAGCTGGTAACGGGGCTTGCCAAACCCGAAGACTTCAAGTCTGTGCGCTTCTTCATGAGCGGCGGGACAACCTTGCCCGATAAGATCGTCGACGAGTTCAAGGCAAAGTTCGGGCGTCCGATAGCTGAGGGTTACGGCTTATCGGAGGCGTCGCCCTGCGTCTTTTTGACTACGCACGGCGAGGAGCGGCAAGGTTCGTGCGGCAAAAAGCTTTGGGGCGAAGAAATTCGATTGGTCGACGAGAACGGGCGCGACGTTCCTCAAGGCGAGGTCGGCGAGGTTTTGGTACGCGGCGGGCAAGTCATGTTGGGCTATTGGAAAAATCCGCAGGCGACGGCTGAGGCTCTGGACGCGGACGGTTGGCTCCATACCGGCGACGTGGGCAAGGTCGACGCCGACGGCTACTATTACCTCGTCAACCGGATTAAGGAAATGATTATCAGCATGGGCGAGAACATTTATCCCCGCGAGGTCGAGGAGGTCGTCTATCAATTCGCCGGCATTAAGGACGCGGCAGTTATCGGCGTGGATGACAAATTGCGCGGGCAAGTGGGCGCGTGTTTCTTCGAGGTTCAAGACGGCGCAAAGGTCGACGTTCGCGAACTTAAAAAGTTCCTGCAGAAAAATTTGGCGTTGTACAAGGTGCCGCGTGAATTCAAGCAGATAGCCGAGATGCCGCGCACTTCGACGGGCAAAATCGCCAAGCGCAAGATTCTTGAGGACTATCTGGCGTCTAAGGAGGCTTAAGCATGAAACAATTTTTAATGGCGTTGGCGGTGTTGCTCGTGTTTACCGCGCAGGTTGAGGCGGCGGCGTTCACGCACGAACAGCTTGACAAGGTGCTTGCCTATATCGAACAGAATCCCGCCGCGTCGTCGAAAAATGCCGCGACGCTCAAGCTTGACATTGCAACCTTGCAGAACAACTTCAACGCCGTGATGGAGTCCGTTTTCGCCGAAGCCAAATTCGACAGCGACGAAGAGCGCGAGGTCATGGAAAAACTTTTCCTCATAAAGGATTACAAAATCTTTGAGGCTGACGAGGGGAAAATTTTCCTGAACGGATTCGGAGACAGCGCGGCGATTTTCGGCGTGACGGGCAAAGACGACGACCGCTTTAAAGTTCTGACTTGCGTTTACACGACGCCCGAAAATCAAACCGATATGACGTTCTCCTCGCTGATACTCGGCTCGTTCATGACGACGGTATTGCCCGCCGTTGAGCCGGAAGCCTTTTTGCGTGAGCTGGCGGCGTCGAAGTCGGGGCAATTGACACGCGACGGCATAACGTTTTCGCTTGCCAAGCAAGACGGCTTAATATTGTTGACGGCGATTGAGGAGGGCGCACAGTGAGGCAGGTTATTGCGGCGTTGGCGTGCGTGCTGATTCTGAGCGTCGGCAACGTGACGGCGGCGGCTAAAATCACGGACGCGCAACTTGACAAGATTTTTACGGACATTGCGCAAGTCGACAGCGCGGGCGAACTCTACCTTGACGCCGCTGCCTTCCAAGACCGCTTTAATTGGCTTATCGGACCGATTATCCAAGACGGCATGAGGATTGACGACGCGTCGGCTATGGAATATTTTTTCACGATTAAGGGCTTCGACGTTGCGGAAGTTGCGGGCGGCAAGATTTACTCGAACGTCTTCGGCTATACGGGCGTAGCGTTCGCGGGCTTGAGCGCGGCGGACGACGACGACTTTACGGTTATGAGCCTGTACTACGTGACGCCCGAAAATACCGACGAGGCAGTTTTCACGAGTTGGCTGGTTAAGGCGTTCGTGGGCAGCATTACGCCCGATGTTGATTCGCGAGCCTTGATGATTGAGCTGACGGCGGACGGTTCGTCGGGCAATGCGGTTAAGGACGGCGTGAAATTCTCCGTTGCGGCGGACGGCAACTTGAACGTGTTGACGGCGCGGAAAGCTGATTGAAATTAAAAAGAGCCGTCATGGATGACGGCTCCGACCGCCGGCGCATTTGCGTGATGCAAATACCGTCGGCGTCATTACTTGAAATTGTCAGACGGTACGGGTAGCGAACCTTACGCCCCCGCGAGGTGCCCTTTTCTTTGTTACTTTCTTTTGGGCAAGCAAAAGAAAGTTTTTCTGTTATAAAAATAAATTTTAGTCGAATCGAAGGGAAAAGCCGCCGTCACGAAAAATTTTCCGCGAAACCACGCTTTATAAAAAGGGGGCGTCTTAATTGGCAACGATTTGGCTGAACTTGTCGCCGTAGGCAAGCGCAAATTACGCCCGATGTTGATTCGCGAGCCTTGATGATCGAGCTGACGGCGGAAGGTTCATCGGGAAATGCGGTTAAGGACGGCGTGAAATTTTCCATTGCGGCGGACGGCAACTTGAACGTGTTGACGGCGCGGAAAGCTGATTGAAATTAAAAAACCCCCTTCCGATTTGGAGGGGGACTTTTCAGTTCGCAACGATTTGGCTGAACTTGTCGCCGTAGGCAAGCGCAAGATTCGCCCGCAAATTCGCGAAGTAGTTCAGATTGTCATCGTCGGTTATGAATTTCTCGGCGGCGTTGCGAGCTTGCAACAAAATTTCAACGTCGCGGAACACGTTCGCTATCTTCAAGTCGGGCAAGCCGTGTTGAGCCTCCCCGAAGAATTGACCGGGACCGCGCAGTTTCAAATCCTCCTCCGCCAACTTGAAGCCGTCACTCGTCGTCTCCATGGTCTCCAGCCGCGCCTTAGATATTTCAGCCTTGCTGTCGGAAATCAGTATGCAATAAGACTTAGCCGCGCCGCGCCCGACACGTCCGCGCAGTTGGTGCAGTTGCGCAAGCCCGAATCGCTCGGCGTGCTCCACGACCATAACGCTTGCATTCGGCACGTCCACGCCGACCTCGATAACCGTCGTCGACACCAACAGTTTCGTTTCGCCGTCGCGAAATTTTTCCATAATCGCATCCTTTTCGGCGGGTTTCATGCGTCCGTGGAGGAGTGCGCAAGGTACGTCGCGGAAAATCCCGCCGCTCAACATCTCGAAAATTTCCTCGGCGGATTCAATGTCGGCAAGCTGCTCCGATTCGCTCCGTTCTATCAGCGGGCACACCACGTAGGCTTGTCGCCCCGCCGTTATCTCTGCGCGGACAAGCTCGTAAACCTTTTTCCGCCCGCGCAGGCTCTTGACCAGCGTTTTAATCGGCTTGCGTCCCGGCGGCAATTCCTTTATCAGCGAAACGTCCAAGTCGCCGTAGACCGTCAACGTCATTGTGCGCGGTATCGGCGTCGCCGTCATGACAAGCATATCGGGCACTGCGTCCGATTTTTTTTCAAGCGTCGCCCGTTGTGCCACGCCGAAGCGGTGTTGTTCGTCCGTCACGACCAGCCCCAGCCTAGCGAACGTGACGCCTTCCTGAATCAGCGCGTGCGTCCCAATCACGATGTCCAATTCCTGCGCCTCGATTTGTCGATAAATTTCTTCGCGCAACTTTTTCGTGCGGGTAACTTTTGCGCTCAGCAAGCCCACGCGTATTCCCAAATCGCCGAGCAATGCCGAAAATTTTTCGTAATGCTGAACCGCCAAAATTTCCGTCGGTGCCATGAACGCCCCTTGGTAGCCGTTTTCGACCGTCTTGACCAGTGCCAACAGCGCGATAACCGTTTTGCCCGAACCCACGTCGCCTTGAATCAGCCGCCGCATCGGCAAGCTGCGTTCCATATCCTTGACGACTTCGCGGAAAACTTTCTTTTGGTCGCCCGTCAAATCGAACGGCAACTTTGCCAGCGTCGCCTTGAGCAGTGCGCCGTTGCGCTGATGACTTATGCCGAGGCGTTTGTCCTGCGTTTGACGCTTTATCAGCATAAGCCCGCATTGAATCAGAAACAGTTCGTCGAAAGCCAACCGCCGCCGCGCCGTGTCCAGTTCGATATAATCGCGCGGGAAGTGTATCGCTCTTATCGCCGCGTCCAAAGACATAAGCTCTTGTTCGTCGATTATTTCTTGCGGCAAAATTTCGTTGAGCGTCGGCATTGACGCCAGCAGATTTTTTATCGCCGTGCGGAGCGTCCCTTGGCTTATCGCGGCTGTCGACGGATACACCGGCACTATTCCGAGCGGCGGCTCCTCATAGGCGTCGAGGATAGTGAAGCTTTGAATTTGATTCATTGCCAAGCCGTTTGCCCACGCGTCGAATTTTGCCTTGCCGATAATCAGCAGGCGCATATTTTCCTTGAGCTTGGTCAGCAGATATTTTTGATTGAACCAGGTCAGCTTGATATAGCCCGTATCGTCGGCGAGGTAGGCGTTGACAATCGTCAAGCCGCGTGCCTCGCGGGAAGTGATATGGCTCACGCGCCCGACAATTACGGCGGTCTCGCCCTCTATGAGGTCGTCGATTTTGGTCAAGCTGCTGTGATTTTCGTAGGCTCGCGGGTAATGCGTCAGCAGGTCGTATTTGGTAAAGATATTGAGCTTTTCAAGAGCCGCCGCCTTTCTCGGTCCGACGCCCTTGACGTACATAACATTATCGGTGAATTCAAATCGGCTAATGCTCACGGTTTGCCCTCCGAAGTTTTTACGCGATTATATTTCGGCGTTGACTTTATTTCAAGCGAAATTTATCATAGCGGCATATCAAAAAATTTTGGAGATAATCGCATGAACGACAAACACATTGACGAGGACGCGCTTTACAGCGATAAGACTTCCGACGGCGGCGACCTCTACGCCGAGAAAGTTCCCTTGGAAAAGGCTACGCCCGTTAAGACTTTCCACAGCAAGAATTTCACGGACAGCGAAACTCAAGCCGCCGAGGATAAACTCAAATCCTTGCCGCACGAGTCCGAACTCAAACTTAAGCTGTCGCACGCGGAGACCAGCGGCGTAGCAATATCGGCGGTGATGTTGGTTTACAGTCTGTCGGAGGGCGATAAGCCGTTGTTTTTCCTGTCGACCGCGCTATTGATATTCCTGTTGCGCCCGCTAATCGGGTTGTTATTCGGCAAGCACAATCGCGCCGTCCAAAATGCTTTGCACAGTTTCAGCGTCGTGCTGTTTATCGGCGCACTGATTATGCTCTTCCTGTAAAATTGGACTTTTCAAGGCGCAAGTGCTATTATTCATAAACTAATCCCCAAATGAGGTGAGACAGTGGAAGAATTGAATTTCGGGCACGGGAAAATTATCCCCGTCAATCTCGAACATGAAATGAAATTTTCCTACATAGATTATGCAATGTCGGTTATCGTGTCGCGAGCGTTGCCCGACGTGCGTGACGGCTTAAAGCCCGTGCACCGCCGTATCCTCTACGCAATGCAGGAAGCCGGTATGACCAATTCCAAGCCCTACAAAAAATCGGCGCGTATCGTCGGCGAGGTTTTGGGTAAATATCACCCCCACGGCGATACATCCGTCTACGACGCCATTGTCCGTATGGCGCAGGATTTCTCTATGCGCTACCTGCTTGCCGACGGGCACGGTAACTTCGGCTCCGTCGACGGCGACCCGGCCGCTGCCATGCGCTACACCGAAGTCCGCATGTCCAAAATCGCCGAGCTTATGCTCCAAGACATTGACAAAGAAACCGTCGACTTCGTTCCCAACTACGACGAATCGCTTAAAGAGCCGTCCGTTTTGCCCGCCAAGTTCCCGCAACTTTTGGTAAACGGCACGTCTGGTATCGCCGTCGCCATGGCTACCAACATTCCCCCGCACAATATCGGCGAGGTTATCGACGCTACGCTTTATCTGATTGACGACCCCGACGCCACGACCTCCGCGCTGATGAAAATCGTTAAAGGTCCCGACTTCCCGACCGCCGGCTTGATTATCGGCAAGGAGGGCATTCGCGACGCCTACGCCTCCGGGCGCGGCTCTATCAAAATGCGGGCGCGTACCAATATCGAAAAACTTTCCAACGGCAAAAGTCGTATCGTCGTGACCGAATTGCCCTACCAAGTCAACAAGGCGCGGCTCATTGAGAAAATCGCCGACCTCGTGCGCGACAAGACTATCGAGGGAATTACCGACCTGCGCGACGAAAGCGACCGTGAAGGTATGAGAATCTCAATCGACCTGCGCCGCGACGTCACGCCTCAAATCGTCCTGAATCAGCTCTTCAAGCATACGCAAATGCAAGACAGCTTCGGCGTCATCATGCTTGCGCTCGTCAACGGCACCCCGCAAGTCCTGTCGCTCAAGGAAATTCTCAAGCACTACATTAAGCACCAAGAGGAAGTTATCACGCGCCGCACGAAATTTGATTTGGCTAAGGCTAAGGCTCGCGCTCACATTCTGCAGGGCTTGACCACCGCCGTTAAAAATCTTGACGCCGTGATTAAAATCGTCCGCGACAGTGACTCGGCAACTTATGCCAAAGCCGCGCTCATGGATACCTTCAACTTCAGCGACGCGCAGGCTCAAGCCATTTTGGATTTGCGGCTCCAGAAGCTCACGGGGCTTGAACGCGACAAGTTGGAGGAGGAGTATCGCAACGTCCTAGCCGCCATTCAGACCTTTAACGAAATCCTCGGCGACGAGCAACGCATTTTGCAGATTATCAAGGACGAGCTTAAAGCGGTTAAGGCTAAGTTCAACGACGAACGGCGCACCGAGATTGTCGGCGAGGAGCTGGCGGCGTTCGAGGCGGAGGACTTGATTGATGACGACGATATAGTTGTCACGCTCACGCACGGCGGCTACGTCAAGCGCATCGACCTGGACGCCTATAAGCGGCAGAAACGCGGCGGCGTCGGCGTAACGGGCATGGGCACCAAGGAGGAGGATTTCGTCGAGCAAATCTTGATAACCACCACGCACCACACGATTTTGTTTTTCACGAACAAGGGCAAAGTCTTCCACCTCAAGGCGTATCAAATCGCCGAGTCGGGACGCGCCGCCAAGGGCGTTCATATCAGCAACCTCCTGCAGATTGAACCCGGCGAAAAAATTACCACGCTGATTAAAGTCCGCGAATTCGACCCGAAACGTTTCCTGTTCATGGCGACCAAAAAGGGCATTGTCAAGAAAACTCAGCTGTCGGAATTCAGCTACATGGCTAAGCGCGGCTTGATAGCGATTAACCTCGACAAGGACGACGAACTTATCGGCGTCAAGTTCACGGAGGGCGAACGTTTTATAATTTTGGGCACCGCGCAGGGCATGACGATTAGTTTCGCCGAGGAGGAGGTTCGCTCCATGGGCAGGAGTGCTCGCGGCGTTCGCGGCATATCGCTCAAGAAGGGCGACCGCGTTATCGGCATGGATAAGCTTCGTCGTGGCGCGGAAGTCTTAACCGTCAGCGAGGAGGGCATCGGCAAGCGCACACCCACCGAGGAATATCGTCCGCAAGGGCGCGGCGGCAAGGGGCTTGTCAACATGAAGGTCACCGATAAGACCGGCGAGGTCGTCGGGATTAAAGTCGTCACGCCCGACCAGGAGTTGCTCCTTATCACCACCGAGGGCATTGTGATTCGCACGAGCATTGAAGACATTCGCTCAATCGGGCGCAAGACGCAGGGCGTTATCCTCATGAAAACCAAGGAGGACGACAAAGTTTCCGCGTTGGCGACCGTAACGCTAAGGAACGATTGAAATCTTATCCCCGTCAATTTGCGGCGGGGATTTTTTTATGTTATCCTTGCCGAGAGGTGATTCATTTGCATAAGAAAAAAGTTTTGGTACACGGCACGGCGGACAGTTTGCAGAAATTCTTCGCCGACGCGATAAGCCGCGACTTTGAGATTGTCGCCGTATTGAGCGAGGATAATGTTTCAATCAATCTGGAGGTGCTCAAGCCGCAAGATTTGCCGCGCTTTAACTACAAGCTCCTCGACGGGATAATTTTCACGGGTGACAGGGCGGTTGCCGATTATTTCCTCAAGCAGGGTTTGGAGCCGCGCAAGATTATTCTTTGGGACGCCGCAAAAGGTTTGGACGTTTTCGGCGGGCGCGACAAAGACGGCGTGCAAGTTGCCTTTATCGGCGGCTTGGAGTTCCATATCCGCAACGAGGACGACGCCAAATTTTTCAATCAAACCTTGTGGCAATTCCAAACGCAACGGTATGTTAAAAATTTGAGCCCGCAAGCGTATCCTGCTATCGTGGCGCAGACTTTCCAACGAATCATGGGCAAGCCGCTCGACTTCAATAACCCGCGCACTTTCACAGAGAAGTTGAATTGGCTGAAAGTTTACGACGCCACGCCGATTAAAAGCCGCCTTGCCGACAAGTACCTCGTGCGTCGTTGGGTGGCGGATAAAATTGGGCAGGAGTATCTGATACCTTTGCTCGGCGTTTGGGACGACTTCGACGACATTAACTTCGATGAACTGCCAAATCAATTCGTTCTGAAGTGCAACCACGGTTGCGGCATGAACATTATCGTCCGCGACAAGAAGACCTTCGACAAGCAACAAGCCCGTGAAAAGCTCAACGCCTGGCTTGCCCTTGACTTTTCTACGCTGTTCATTGAATCGCACTACACCCGAATCAAGCGCAAGATTATCGCGGAAAAATTCATGGCAAACGGCAATTTGCCCGACCTTATCGATTATAAATTTATTTGCTTCCACGGCAAGATTGTTTATTGCCAATATCTGACCGACCGCTCGACAGGATTAAAATTGAATTACTTTGACGAGAATTGGAACGTGACAACGGTCGAGCGCAATGACCACCCGCGCAGTGACCACCCCGAAAAGATTCGTCGCCCGAAAAATTTCAAGCTTATGAAGAAACTAGCTACCAAACTTGCAGAAGGCTTTGCGTTTGTGCGCGTGGACTTCTATGAGATTGACGGACGGATTTACTTTGGGGAAATGACGTTCACGCCGGGCGCGGGCAATTTCTACTACAAGTCCGCAGGTACCGACGAATACCTGGGCAACTTCTTGAGATCGGAAGAGCACACGTCTGAACTCCAGTCACGGCT
>CALFJE010000098.1 GCA_937877545.1 uncultured Selenomonadales bacterium
CTTTGATTTGCTCGGCGGACTCCTGCGACTGCGCCGCCAACTTGCGAACCTCCTCGGCGACGACAGCAAAGCCCTTGCCGTGTTCGCCCGCTCGTGCCGCCTCTATCGCCGCGTTCAGTGCCAACAAGTTCGTCTGTTCGGAAATGGCGGCTATCGCCTCGACGATTTGACCGATTTGTTGACTGTTCTCGCCCAACTTCCTTACGACTTCAGCCGACGCCATGACCGACTTTTCGATTCGCGCCATGCTCTTAACGGCGACGCCCATAAGCTCGGAGCCTTTCTGCGCGGCAACAGCAGTTTTATCCGACGTTTCGCCGACGATGATTGATTTTTCCTCAACGCCCTTGATGTCGTTAAAAATCGCGTCCACGTTGACCTTGGCGGCGTTGATGTCATTCATTTGTTGACTTATCGCGGCGGAAACTTCGTTGACGGTTTCGGCTACGTGAACAGAGGCGTCCGCCGACGATTGCGAGCTCGACGTCAGCTGCTCCGAAGAGCTTGCCACCTGGTCTGCGTTCGTCGACATCTTCATTATCAAGCGGTGAAGATTTTCTTTCATGGCGTTGAAGGCTTGCGTCAAAGAGCCTATTTCGTCGCTCGAATCCACCGGCAGGTTTGCCATTTTCAAATTGCCCTGCGACAGTTGCACCGCGTAGCCTTCCAGCTTGGCGACGGGCGTCGTGATTTTCCCCGCGAACGTCAGGCATATGCCGAACGCCAACAGCAAGCCCGCCACGATAAATATCCCGAACATAAGGCGCAGATTTTGCAACGAGGCGAAAACCTTATCGGCGGGCGCGGTTATCCCGACTATCCAACCCGTCGCAGGAACCGTCGAATATGCAAAGACCGTATCCTCGCCGTTTATCTCGACCTCAAAGTAGCCGGTGCCCTTGCTTACCATGGCGTCAAAAAATTGTCCCAAGCCGTCAATGTCCTTGAAATTTTTGGCAGGCTCGCCGAATTCGGACGTCGCCAAAATGGTGCCGTTGCGCTCGGTGATGATACCCGAACCGTCGCCGTGATATTTCATTTTCTTAGCTTGCTCGGTCAAAGTCTCCAGCGATATGCCGACGCACGTCGCGCCGATAAAATTCCCGTTCGCCTTGACGGGCGTGCAAACCGCAACAATCAGCTGTTTTGTGTTCACGTCGACGTAAGGGTCGGTAATCGAAACGCCGCCGGTTTGCTTGGCAAGCTGATACCACGGACGCGCCTTGGGGTCAATCTTGCCCGTCCAATCGCCCGCGTTGTAGCTGCGAAAGTAACCGTCCTCCAAGCCCAAAGATAATTCCAACAGTTCCTTATCGGCATTAACCGCGCTCAAAATTTCTCTGTCCTTAAGCAAAGCCATGTTCCCGTTGAGGCTGGTTAAAACGTTCGAGGCGGTCTCGCCGAAATTCTTTTTGGTTTCGAGCCAGCCTTCGAGTTGCGCGACTTCCCTGGCGACAGTCATGCGCAATTCGCTGTCGGTAGTGCTTTCCAGCTCCGCGCTGGCGAAGTGATAGCTTACCGCGCACACCAACGCTATCGCGAACGCCATAAGGCACGCCAATACCATGAACTTCTGCTTGAGTTTCATTCCCCATTCCCCATTCCAAATTAGAATTTGAACTGCCCGACGGCGTCTTGCATATCGCCCGCCATATTCGACAGGGCTTGGCTTGCGGCGGCAATTTCTTCGTTCGAGGCGGATTGCTCCTCCGTCGAGCCGATTATCGCTTTCATGTGCTCATCGGTTTTCTTGCTTATCGCGTCGATTGAATCAACCATGGTAACGATTGTGCTTGCCTGGTCTGCAACCGTCTTGACTGAGCTGTTAATCTTTTCCATCTGCGATTGAATGTCGTTGACCATGGCGAGGATACGGGCAAATTGTT
>CALFJE010000099.1 GCA_937877545.1 uncultured Selenomonadales bacterium
GCGATCTTGTTGATGCTGAACCGCATAGCTGTCCTGTTGCAGCGTATGCTCTTCATCTTCTGGTTCTTGCCTTTCCCCACGGAACCCTTCCGTGGAAACTCGTACAGACGGAACGTCCCGCTCCGTCTGTTATGCCCTCGTAAATGCCCAGGGCGGTGAAATCTGTGCTTAGTCCTGCCATCAGAACGGCATGTCTCCCCATCCGTTGTCGTCCTCGGCGGGCGGAGGTGGCGGCTCTTCGACGGGCGGAGGCGTCTCAAGCGGCGCAGGTTCCTCAACGGGCGGAGGCGTTTCAATGGGCGGCGGAGGTTCCTCAATCGGTGGCGGCGTCTCAATGGGCGCGGAGGGTTCTTCCGCCGGCAAGTCGCGTATCGGGGCGGGTTTCGGTTTTGGCGCGGGAGCCTCCTCCTCGAATTCGCCGCCGAATACCACGATGTCATCATCAGCCCTAACTTGCGGCGTGCCCGTCAGCAACGCGAGAACTGCCGCCCCCGCTATCAATTTTTTTCTCACGTTCATTCCCCTAACTTAACAGTCCTAATCTGATTTTCACGGCGCGGAAACTTGTTGGGCGTGGATTTAATCTTGTCGACGTAGAGCACAGCCCGCGAATCGTCCAAATCGGGCAATGTGACCTCGCGAACGATAACCTTGCCGCCGCCCAAGATTTTAATCGTCGCCCGTGCCTCGTCCAATTCCTCACGATAAGCCTTGCCCTTGAGCGCGATGAATTTTCCGCCGACCCTTACGAACGGCAAGCAGTATTCCGCCAAGACGTTCAACCTTGCCACGGCTCGTGCGGTTACCGCGTCGAATTGTTCACGGAAGGCTTTTTGCTTAGCCAAGTCCTCGGCTCGCCCGTGAATCACTTCCACGCCGTCAAGTTCCAAAGCTACCACGACGCGCCTTAGAAATTCCACGCGTTTATTGAGCGAATCAATCAGCGTGAATCGGATTTGCGGGCGGAAGATTTTCAGCGGTATGGCTGGAAAGCCCGCGCCCGTGCCGATGTCGGCAATGTGTCTTACGTCGGCGAGGAGTGATTCGTCCCACGCGCTCAGCGAATCGATTATGTGTTTTACCGCGAAGTCCTGCGGCTCGGTCAGCGTCGTCAAATTCATTACGCGATTTTGTTCGACGACCAGCCGATAAAATTTTTCGCAAAGTTCAATCTGCGCGGAGCCAAGTCCGAAGGTTGCCAAAGGCTCGCGAAACATTCAAATCATCTCCGCGAATATTTTAGCCGCCGCGCAGGAAGTTTGCAAGCAAAAAGCAACGTGACATTGCCGCGTTGCTTAAATTTAATTGCGAAACGTTTCAAGCCATACAAGCAAGACCGAAATATCGGCGGGCGATACTCCCGAAATTCGCGCCGCCTGCCCTATCGAACGCGGACGCACCTCGGAAAGCTTTTCCCGCGCCTCGACACGTAAATTTGTCATGGCGTAATAGTCGACGCCGGCGGGTATCAGCTTATCCTCCAATCGGTCAAGCTTGGCGGCAAGCTCCGATTGTTTGGCGATATAGCCCTCGTAGAAAATGGCGATTTCAACCTGCGCGGCGGCGTCAGCCGATATGTCGGGCAAGTCGAACGCGGCGCGAAGTTGCTCATACGTGACGCCGGGACGCCTCAACAGCTCGGCAAGCGGCATTGCGTTATGAATTTCGCTTAATCCCAACGCCGCAAGCTTTTGATTGACCTCAACGCTCGGCGTCAGCTTTATCTCGTTGAGCCGTGCCGTCGCCGAATCAATCTCCGCCCGCTTGGTTTCAAAGAGTTGTCGACGTTCGGGCGTGGCAAGCCCTATCCTTATGGCGTGCGGCGTCAATCGCAAGTCGGCGTTGTCCTGCCTCAGCAACAGCCGATATTCCGCCCGCGAAGTCATCATGCGATACGGCTCGTTGGTGCCCTTCGTTACCAGGTCGTCAATCAGCACGCCGATATACGCCTCCGAACGCTTTAGTATCAGCGGCTCGTTGCCCTTGACGTAAGCCGCCGCGTTTATCCCCGCGATTAGTCCTTGCGCCGCCGCCTCCTCGTAGCCGCTCGTGCCGTTCGATTGTCCCGCCGAAAAGAAGCCCGCTACAGATTTGAACTCCAGCGTCGGTTTGAGCTGCAACGGGTCTAAGCAGTCGTATTCTATCGCGTAGCCCGCCCGCATTATCTTGGCGCGTTCAAGCCCCGGTATCGTGTGCAGGAACTCGATTTGCACGTCCATGGGCATTGAGGTCGACATGCCTTGCACGTAATACTCCTGCGTATCCAAACCTTCCGGCTCCAGAAAAAGTTGGTGCCGCTCCTTATCGGGGAAGCGGATAATTTTTGATTCAATCGACGGGCAGTAGCGCGGACCGATACCTTCGATAATGCCGTTCGCCATGGGAGCGCGGTGCAGATTTTTCCTAAGTATCTCGTGGGTGCGCTCGTTGGTGTAAGTCAGCCAACAGTTGACGCGATTGGTCGGCGGCGTCTTCGTCAGGAAGGAAAAATTTTGCGGAGGCTCGTCGCCGCTTTGAAGCTCCATTTTGTCGAAGTCCAAAGTTCTTGCGTCGACGCGGGCGGGCGTGCCGGTCTTGAAGCGCATGAGCTTGACGCCGAGGTTCCTAAGGTTATCGGAGAGCTTAAGCGCGGCGCGTTGCCCGTTGGGTCCGCCGTCGAAGATACTTTCGCCGATGATGATTCGCCCGCTAAGGTAGGTGCCGCTTGCCAAGATAACCGCGTCCGCCAAAAAAGTTTCGCCCGTCTCCGCGCAGAGTCCGACGACTTTACCGCCCTCGACGAGGATATTTTCAATCAGCAACTGCTTGAGGTCTAAACCGTCGACGTTTTCGCAAGTGCGTTTCATGGCGGCTTGATAGATTTTCTTGTCGGCTTGAGCACGGAGGGCGCGGACGGCGAAGCCCTTGCCGGTGTTGAGCGTGCGGAACTGGATACAGGTTTGGTCGGCGGCGATACCCATTTGCCCGCCGAGGGCGTCCAGTTCGCGGACGAGGTGACCTTTAGCCGGACCGCCTATCGACGGGTTGCAAGGCATCATCGCCAAATTTTCCAGCGACAGCGTTGTCAGCAACGTCTTGCAACCCAGCCGCGCCGAGGCAAGAGCCGCCTCTATGCCCGCGTGCCCCGCCCCGATTACTATCACGTCGTACTTGTCAGCTGTGAACAAATTCTTTCCTCCTCAAAATTTTAATGGTACAATCGGCAAAAATTTTATGCGGGGTGCGAAAATGGCTTACGATTTGATAAACGCCGATTGCTTTGATTGGCTGACTCAATGCGACGCGAACAGCATAACCGCCATAGTCACCGATCCGCCTTACGCCGTCAAAGAATACAGCGAAACGGAGCTTGAAAAGCAACGTTCCGGCAAGGGCGGCGTTTGGCGAATTCCTCCCGCGTTCGACGGACATAAACGGCAACCGTTACCGCGCTTCTCCGTCATAAACGACGACCCCAAAGCGCGACGGGACGTTTACGAATTCTTTACGGCGTGGGCGATGTTGGCGTTGCGCGTGTTGGTGCCGGGCGGTCACGTGTTCATAGCGTCGACGCCGTTGTTGTCGGACGTATTGAGCTTGGCAATGCGCACGGGCGGCTTTGAGCGGCGCGGCGAGATAATCAGGACGGTATCGACCTTGCGCGGCGGCGACCGCCCTAAGGGTGCCGAAGACGAATTTGCCGAGACTTCCGTTATCCCCAAGGGCATGTGGGAACCGTGGGGGCTTTACCGTAAGCCGCTGTCCGAAAAGACCGTTGCCGAGAATTTAAGACGTTGGAACGCGGGCGCACTCCGTCGTGAAGATAAAGATACTCCGTTCGGCGATTTGATTCAAAGCGTCAAGACGCCGCAGATTGAACGCGACATTGCTCCGCACCCCAGCTTGAAGCCGCAAAATTTCTTGCGGAAGATAGTTTACGCCGCGTTGCCGACGGGCAAGGGAATTATCCTCGACACGTTCAGCGGCAGCGGCTCGACCTGCGCGGCGGCCGTTCATTTCGGTTACGACTGCATTGGCGTCGAGCGCGACGAGCAATTTTATAACATGAGCAAAGTTGCTGTGCCGAAGTTGGCGGCTCTGTATCCGAGCTTGTTCACTCAAACGGCGAATGCGGAGGTATCGGCAACACGTCGGAAAGTTTCTCACGCGCCCGTTTCATCTGAGCCGTTATTTTAATCGCGTCGAAGTTTAAATACGCCGTGCCGTCGCGCAACTTAGCGGTGCCGATACTGTTCGTTACGTAAGTCTCCGTGCGTTGTTCTCTATTGTCAAAAATCTGATAGCAAATGACGATATGCCAGCCGCTGTGCCCGTTATGCCCTTCGCCGCCTTTGAAGGGCTTTTTTGTCGCCTTAATCTCTAAACCCGTCGATTTAGATTCGTGTAGGAGGTCGGGATAAGCTCGCTCGTTATTTCGCGAATCAGCTTGAAAAGCTCTTGCGCCTCACTTGAGCTTGAAATACTGCTCGTCGTCGACGGGCTCCAGCCATTCGTTGGAGGAGTCTTCGGCAGGGATTTCAACTGCCAAATGCGAAAACCAACTGTCAGCCGCCGCGCCGTGCCAATGCTTGACTTCGGGGGCAATGTTCACCACGTCGCCGGGCTTTAGGGCTTGCGGAGCCTTGCCCCATTCCTGATACCAGCCGCGCCCGCCCGTCACCAGCAGGATTTGCCCGCCCTTATGGTGCACGTGCCAATTATTGCGGCAACCGGGCGAAAACGTCACGTTGTGAATCGCGCCGCCCGTTTTGGTAAGCGGATTCAGATACGCCTGCCCGATGAAATACTTGCTGAACTGTTCGGGCAAAGGCTTGCCGACCTCGAACACGCTCGGATTTTGAATTTCTGCCATGTCTGTCACTCCTTGGAATTTTTACAACTTAATACAAGAATCAAAGCCGTTAATGACTTTGTGTTTCACGCGCCCGCCGTTCTCCGCAATGAAATCTTCAACGAGCATTTTTTGCGGCACGCCGTCCTTTTTAACCGTTATGACCTTATCGCCGCCCGCGTTCAAGCTCACGGGATAAAGGGCGATAGTCTCCACCACGACGCCGTTTTTCTTGATTAAGAGAAATTCGTCGCCGTTCTCGTCCGTAACCTTGACGTGTTCGACGCGGTCTTTGGAACGATTCATTTTCCTTCTGATTGACATGGAAATTTCTCCTTTCGTATCGAGCCTCACTCTTCCTTCACGTCCGACCATTCGAGATTATCGGCGTGATTATTGAACTTGTTGCCGTCTTTGTGGCGCACGTAGGGCTTATTATCGGGATTTGGCACGAAAGCTTGAGCCGTGAGGTACGCAACGGGGAAGGTTTTATAGGTGCCGTCCTTTTCCAATGTAACGACCAAATTGCCGCGCTCGTCTAACTGCGGTAAAAGTATCTCTCCGTTGTGTCGACGCATTTTCCTTCTGATTGACATGAAAGCCCTCCTTTTGTCAGCGGACGATTAGGACGCAGTGCTTGACGGGTTCAATCTGCGCGGCGTCACTTAACGTCGTTGTGAAAATATTTTCGTCGGGGTAGGAGAGGCGGGCGCAAATTGTGACTGTCGAATCTTCAGCCCAGCCGCACTCAAGCAGTATCGCCGATATGGTTGCGGAATTAAATTCGCCGTCCGTCAAAAGCCCAAGGACTTTATCCGCCGTGTATTGCAAGAGTTCCCGCGCAGGTTGCCGACCGTGGAAGCTTAACAGCGTGGCGTTATGCCAGGGCATTGCCAACCTTGCAAAGGCCAGTTGCATTGCGCTGATTGACGGAATGACTTCGAGCATTGACGGCGGGAAATTCTTCCTAAGCAGGTCTAGCAGGGAATAATAGCCGGGGTCGCCGCTTACCATTACCGTTACGTCGCCGATTGAAATTTTGTCGCGTATGAATTGGAGCGTAGCGTCGAGGTCGCCCGTTATCGCGCAGGTTGTCTGTTGAGTTGCGGCAAATTGAGCGAGGGCGCGTCTGCCGCCGACGAGGAATTGAGCCGAATGAATCCGTTTGAGGGCGGCGGGCGTAATGAAGTCCTCATTGCCCGGACCGATACCCGCCATGATTATTTTATGCAAGCCTATCACCTCCGCCCGCCAATTCTGCAAGCCGCGCAGATTTTCCTGCCGTATTTTTTTACTCCCTAATTCCCAATTCCTAATTCCTAAACAAAAAGACAGCCCCGATTTCTCGGAGCTGCCTGAGAGGTCTTACTTAATATCTGTGGCTTGAAGCCGATAGAGTTTACTTTTTGTTACTGCCGAATGTGACGAGACTGCTCTGCTTGGTGAGCGTGGTGAGGTCGGAACTGCTGAAGGCTTGCGTGTCTGCCAAGTCGCCGAGCGCACTGCCTGAGGTTATCGCGCTGAGGTCGCTGTCCGCCGTAAGGAAGTTGTCCGATTCGAGCAAATCAGCCGAGGCGACGCCTTTCACCGACTTGTTGTCGTTCAAATCGTAAACGGTAAGCGTCTTTTCGTTAAAGCCTTCCAGCGTAATCGTGCCGGTTGTAGTGCCGTTCTTGACGGTGACAATAACATCACTGCCCGACTGTTTGGCGGTAACCGTGCCCTCGATTTGGAGAATGTCCGTGCCGTTGGTGAAGTTAGCGATAACGTCGTCGCCGTCGCCGCTCTTGTAGACGAACCTGTTGCCCTTTGAAGATGTGCCCAGGTCGATGTAGTCGTCGCCCTTGCCGCCGGTGACAGTCACCTCGTCGCCGTCAACCGAGATGCTGTCCGCACCCGTCGAGCCGACAATCGCGCCGTCTTCGTAGTTGCTGATCTCATAAGCGAAACTGCCGCTGACCGTCACGGCTTTGGTGAGTTCGTCGCCGTCCAACGAGATTGTCGAGGTGGCAACGTCGAAGTAAGGATTGAACGACGCGGAATCCACAACGCCGTTGACGGAGGCAAAGGTCTGGTTGGTGCCGCCCTTCTTGTAGGTGACTGCAGTGCCGTCGTCCGAAACAACATAGCCGTTCGTAGCCGTGCCCTTCAGAGCCGCCGCCGTCGCGCTCGTCTTTGCCCAAGCCGTCGTGCTGTCGTCTATTCCGTAAGTCGTCACGTCGTCGCCGAGTACCAGCGTATAACCGTCCGTGGAGGTGACTTTCACGCCGCTCGTTGTGAGGTTGCTCGTCGACAGCGTGATAGTCTTTTCGGTTTCGTTGAACATGGTATCGGCGTTGAAAGACTTGACACCGGTAACGGTGGCGATTGTGCCGCCCGTAACGTCTGCTTGCTTGTTGTACTTAATCGTATTGCCGTTAAGCGTGTAGTGTTCGGGCGTAACCGTCTTGTAGGTGGCGGTGGTGCCGCTGACTGCCCAAATTTCCTCTTCATCAGATTTAGTAGCGGTGTCGAGCGCAAGGGTATATCCGCTGCTAGTGAAGGTGACATCCTTGGTGGTGAGGGCATTATCCGAAACGGTGACAGTATTGCCGTCGACAGTGATGCCGTCGATTACGCCTTCCGTCAAGGTCGCCTTGGGGTTGAGGTTGGTGAGCGTCACGAGGGTATTGGCTCCCGCCTTCGCCGCCGTGTAGGTAATCTTGCCGTCGGTGCCGAGCGTGTAGCCCGCCGAGGTGTTCTGCATGAACTTGGCAGTGCCGTTGCTGAAAGTCCAATACGGCTCCAGACCTGTCGGAGAGGGTACGTCGCCGCCCAAAGCAAGCTTGTAAGTCTGACCTTTGCCGTTGCTGAGCGATACGTTCGTGGTGCTCAAGACGTCGGCGTCGAGAACAATCTCTTTGTCCTTGAAGGTGATACCGTCAATCTTGCCGTCGGTGACCGTCAAGCCCTTCTTAAGCCCGCTAATCGTGACGAGGTCGTTCTTGGCGTCCGCCGCCGCAGTGTAGGTGATTGAAGTATCGCTTGCCTTCTTGTAATAGGCGGAGTTGTAAGTCTTGTAAGTCGCCGTGGTGCCGCTGACTGCCCAAGCTTGCGTTTCGGTCGGTGTCGTGGCAACAGAACTGCCCGCCGTCGTCGTGTCGAGATCAAGCTTAAACTTGGTGTCGCTGCTCTTGTTGGAAAGCGTGACTGCCGAAGTGCCGAGCATGTCGTTCGTAAGCGTGATCGTGCTACTGCTGACTGCGCCGTTGACTTCGGAAGGTTTGACGCCGCTTGCAAGCCCGGTGATTGTAGCCTTGACCGTGCCGCCCTTGGTGTTGAACGCGGAATAGGTCGCGGTCTTGCTGTCCTTCGAGAGCGTGTAGCCCGCCGTGGTGCCCGTCGCGTAGGTCGCCGTCGTGCCCTTGACAGACCAGACAGCCGTTGTACCCGTGCTGTGCGGCGAATCAACTTTATCGTTTTGGAGAGCCAGCTTGTAGCCGTTGCCGCTGAGGACGATGTTTGTGCTGCCGTTGGCAAGCAATTCGCTCGGCAAGGTGATTGTCCGCACGCCATCCACTATATCCTCGGAAACAACATTGGTAAGGGCTGTTGTACCTTCGGGCAGACCCGTGAGCGTCGCCAGAGTGAATGTCTTCGTGTCGGTGACTTTGGTTATCGTGCCGCCGTCGCAGAAGTATGCAGGATTTTGGGTTGTGCCCGTAACGGTTTGCTTGAGCGTCGCCGTGGTGCCCGTGACTTCCCACTCTGCATTACTGTCGCCGCCCGTTACGCCGTTGGTTATGCTGCTGAGCGCGAGGGTGTATTCGCCGCCCGTGAGTTCAACCTTATCGCCGAGCAAGCCTGCATTGCTTATCGTGACAGTCTTATCATTAACCGTAATGCCGCTGATTGTGGTATTGGTGCCGCTGCCGCTAATCGAGAAGCTGTTAAGCCCGCTCAAGACAGCCCGCGTGGTGCCCGTCGCCGTGTAGTTGATACTCGTGGAGCCGGAGCCGACAGAATAGCCCTTGGTGGAGACGGTGTTCAGAATCGCGACGCCCGTTCCGCCACTTGTCCAATAGGCTACGGTGTTGCCGTTATTAACGGTACTGCTGAGACCGAGCGTTACGTTGACGTTGGAAATGCCGCCCGCAACAGAGACGTCCGTCGTGCCGAGAGCCGCTTTGTCGAGCGTGATTGTGTAGCCGCTTGCACTGGTGCCCGCAACGGAGATACCTGCAATGCTACCTGTGGCGTCGGGCTTGAGACCGCTTGCCAGCCCCGTGAGGGTTGCAATGGTTTCTGCGCCGATAGACGCATTCGAGTAAGCAACAGAGGAGCCGTTTGTGGCGACGGTGTAACCCGCAGGCGTGAAGTCCTTAACCGTGGCGGTGGTGCCGCTTACAGTCAACTTGTAGCCCGCCGTCGCCTTAACAGCCGCGTACTTGCTGCCGTTTGCGCTGTCCACCGTGTCGAGTCCGAGCTTGTAGGTTACATCGTCGTTTGAATCTTTGTCCGTAATTTTTGCAATGCCGGTGCCGAGGACGCGCTTGTCAAGCATAAACACACTTGTGCCGCTGAGAGTCATGCCGTCGATAGAGCCGTCCGCGTTAACTTTAAGCCCCTTCTTGAGACCCGTGACTTCCGCGAGGGCAGACGTGCCGGCTTTGGTTGCCTTGGTGCTGTAGGTCAACTTGGTGCCGTCGGTGCTGAGCGTGTAGCCTGCGGTGTCGGCTTTGTAGAGGTTTGCGGTAGTCGTGCCGCTTACCGTCTTGACTTCCCAAAGCGTGCCGCTTTCCGCGCCCGCCAAATACTTCGCGGTTTCGGTATCGGCAGCTGCAGACAGCGCGTAGTTCTTGCCCGTGAGCGTGATGTTGCTCTTCGCGCTGATAGCGTCGGAGGACAGGGTGATTATCTTCTTGCCGCTGCCGTTGGTATCAACATTGCCGTCGCCGTCCGTGTCAAGGGTAATGCCGGGGATTGTGTTGTTCGTAACCTTGAGACCCTTGGTTATGCCCTTAATCGTCGCCTCGGTTGTGGTGTACTTCGCCTTGCTGTAGGTGAGCGTGCGATTGTTGGTGAGGGTGTAGCCTGCCGACTTGCCGCTCTTCAAGGTCGCGGTGGTGCCGCTTATCGACCAGGCAGAAATGTCTTCAAGCGTCGTAGTTTTGTCGTTTTCCATGGCGAGCTGATATTGTTGCCCCGAACCGTTGGTGAGCGAGATTGTCGAGGTACCTTTGTTAATCAGTTCGTCCGACAAGGTGATTATGTTGCCGCTTACGGTTATGCCTGCGACGGTGCCGTCGTTGTTCAAGGCGAGATTCTTGGGCAGACCCTTAATCGTGAAGAGCGTGGTTTGAGACTTGCCAGCCGCCGTGTAGGTGAGTTTGCCGTCCGCGTAAGTCCAGCCGGCGGTTTGCCCGCGTTTGACGGTCAAGGTCGTGCCGCTGTAAGTCCAGGTTTCGCCGCTCGAATCGGAATTGACAGCCGAGCTTGCGCTGAGCGAGTAGGTGATACCGTCGGAGTCGTTGTTGTCGGTTACGGTAGTAGTCTTCGCGGTGCCGAGGACGCTCTTCGCCAAAGTGATTGCGCCGCCGCTTGCCACGGAGATACCGCTAATCTTGCCGGTGGTTGTATCGACTTTAAGACCGCTCTTGAGGCCCGTGATTGTTGCCGCCGTAGAGCCGCTGCCCTGCGTTGCGGCGGAATACTTGATGGTCGGCTTGGTAGCAGTATTGTTAATCGTCCAGCCTGCCGAGGTGCCGTCTTTGAGCGTGGCGGTCGTGCCGCTGACCTTCCAAACGCCGCTGATACCCGACAATGCCGTCGGTGCGACAGCAATGCTGTTGCCGCCGGCAAAGGAGAGCGAATAGCTGCCCACGTAACCGGTCTTTGTGCCGTTGGTGAGCGTTACCGTGCCGCTTGCCGGGAAGACATCATCGCTCAACAAAATATTGTTTCCGCTGATCGAAATGCCGCCGCTGATCGTGTTCGTGTAGACGCCGTTCGCGAAAGTATCGGTTACCGTGAGACCCTTTTGGAGACCCGTGATTGTCGCGTAGGTGCCGAGGGTTTGTTCCTTAACGTAAGACCACGTGTTATTGTTGGTGAGCTTGTAGTGCGCGGGGATAATGCGCTTATAGGTGGCTGTTGTCCCGCTGACGCGCCACACGTCGACGCCCTTGCCTGTGCCGCTTTCGCCGCCGCTGACGATGTAATCTTTATCGGTGAGGATACTGCCGAAGTAGTAAGACGTCTCTTTGGTTGTTGTTTCGGCGGCTGCGCCGCTTGCCGTAGTGGTATTTGAAGCGGGCAGGACGAACTCGTAATTGTTGCCCTTGAGCGTGAGCTTAGTCGTGGCTTTGAGCAGATCTTCGGTAACTGTAACAGGGATTTTACCGTCAGTGTCTGCTTCGCCGAGCGTCAAGTATTTGCCTTCGGTGGTTATTTCGTTGAGCGTGACGTTCTTGGGAAGTCCGCTGATAGTCAACAGGGTTGCGGCGGTTTGCGCCTTCGAGTAGGTGACTTTGGTGCCTGTGTCGTTGACAGTGTAGCCTGCCGAGATGTCGCCTTTGAGGGTGGCTGTCGTCTTGTTGAGGCTCCAGGTCTTGCTTTCGGACAACGTGGGGCTGGCAACCGTTGAGTCGAGCACAATCTTATACTCGGTGGCGTTCGCCCCCTTTGCGTTGGTGAGCGTGACGGTTGCCGCGTTGAGGGCGTCTTCCTTCAAGATAATCGCGTTGTCAGCCGCACTCAAGCCTAAGGAGCTGTAGGCTGATTGCTCGGTACTGGTGAGGTCGTTGTAAAGAACAATGTCGCTTGCGTCGACGTTCTTGTTGAGACCCTTGAGCGTTATGATTGTCGTCGAGCCCTTCGGTGCCGTGTAGCTGATAGACTTGCCGTCGGAGGAGGGCGTGTAAGTGGCAGCCTCCGTAGAAGTCTTGCAAGTTGTGGTTGCGCCGTAGCTCCAAACCTTAGTTGCGCTTGTCGAGCCGTCGGAGGAATAGGCGAGCGTGTAATTGCCGTTGCCGGTCTTGTTGGTGAGCTTGGCAGGCGTCTTGGTATTGGTGCCGAGAGCCGCTTCGGAGATTTGGATTGTGCCTGAAGATGCGCTCGTGGGAATTACGTTGATACCCTCGACTGCGGCGGGTCTGTCGGCAATGCTTGTAGCCTTAATGCCGCTCTTAAGCCCCGTGACAACCGCCAGGACTTTGGCGTTCTCTGCGGCGTTGTATTCGACCGTGTTGCCTTTGAGCGTGTAGTAAGCCGCTCTGTCTTGCTTATAGGTGGCAGTGGTGCCGCCCGCCAGCCAGTAGTTGACGGTGTTGAGGCTGTCGGTAGAAACGTCGGAGCCGAGTGCCAAAGAATAACCGTTGTTGCCTGCGATAACCACGTTGGAGGTATCGAGCACGTAGTTGGAAAGCTCAATGGTCTTGTCCGCTACGCTGATGCCCGTAATGCTACCTTCGGAATCTGCGGCGGTGCCCTTCTTCAAGCCCGTAATGGTGGCGAGAACGTCGCCGTTGGAGCCCGTCTTTGCCGCCGTGTAGACTATGGATCTGGAGTCGCTACCGAGCGTGTAACCTGCGCCGGTGCCTTTGAGATACTTGGCGGTTACGGTCTTGGTGCCTTCGGTCGTCCAATATTCATCTTCGGAATCAAAGCCGTATACTGAGGCGTTGGCGTCGAGTGCAAGCTTATAGATGCTGCCGCCCGTGAGCTGGACGTTTTTGTTGGTAAGTGCGCTTTGCGATACTATGAAGGTGTTATTATCAGCACTTATCGATACGACGCTTGAATTTGCGCCGACGGAGAGACCTGTAATCTGCGCGGCAACACTAACATTAGGTGCCGTATAGGTGATATGCGTACTGTCGCGGAGCGTCCAGCCTGCTTCGGTGATTTGCTGAACATTGGCGGTGCCGTATTTAAAGACAAGATCGACATCGCCAAGCATAAAGCCGACTTTTCCGTCTTTGCTACCGGTGCCGTCGCCGACGACAGAGCTACCGGTGTCTTGCGCCAGCGAGAGACCGAAGCTGATACCGTCGTCCGCATAGGTGTCGGTGAGGGTAATGGCTCCCGCGCCGAGGACGCTTGTATCCAACTTGACTACGCCGCCGACAACCGAGATACCGGCAAGAGTGTTGGTTTTCGCAGTATCGGCGAGGCTTAGACCCGTGATGTTGGCAAGGGAAGCAGTCTTAGCCGCCGCGTAGGTAATGCTCGTGGAGTCGGAGCCGAGTATCCAACCTGCCGAATAATCTTGCAGGTAAGTGGCGGTGCCGTTCTTGACAACCCAATAAGCACTACCGTTAACAGAAGGAGCAACATTTTCAGCGAAGCTGAGCGAGAAGTTGTGTACGGTGTCGTTGTCGTTCTCGACGATTGAGATCGCAGTCGTGTCGAGCGCGTCTTTGCCTATCTTAATAACGAAGCCGTTCGCCGTAACGTTAGATGTGGTCGCGGTGGTCTTAAGTCCGCTGATAGTGGCAATGCCCCTGGTCGTAGGTGCGTGGTAGGTGATAACCTCCGAATTGTCGCCGTCATAGTAAGCCGTTACGGTACCCGTGAGAGTCGCAGTGCCGCGAGTGACAGCCGCAACAGACGCTTTATTGGTTTCGTTGTAGTTGATTAAGTCTGAATTTTGATTGACGTCACTGTCGAGCAAGAATTTATAATCGTAGTTGCCCGAAATGTCCGCGCTCGTGACAGAGACAGGGTTGGTGCCCAGTGCGCTCAAGCCGAGCAAGATGATACCTTCACCGTTCGGCAGTAAGCTGACGTTGGCTGCGGCTGCGGCGGTACTGAGACCCGCAATGGTAGCCAGAGCTTTAACGCTGTCCGCCGCGTGATAGGTGATGGAGTAGCCCGCCAATTCATAGTAAGCCGAGGTGCCGCCCATGATTGAGGCGTTGGAATTGCTAACCGTGACCGAAGCGTCGACGCCCGAATCGATGACTTCCGTATCGGGAACGAGGCTGTCGAGCTCAAAGCTGTAGCCGTCACCCGCGATCGAGACGGTAGCACCGTCTGTAACAGGGAGTACGCTTTCAGACAGAGTGAAGACTTTGCCGTCGAGAGCAATGCCGCCGATTGCTTCGACGCTGGCAGTGTTGGTTACGTTGGTTGCGCTGAGACCGCTGATAGTCGCGATACCTTGACCCAACGAAGCTCCTTGATAAGTAATGGTGTTGTCGCCGAGAATCCAGCCCGCGTCGGTATCGTATTGGTAAATGACGGTGCCGCTTGAGGCGGAGTAATACGGAGCGTTGTCCTTAAGTCCCCAAACGGTGAGGCTGTCTTTTGTGCCAACTGCAGAGTCGTTGGCATTGAAGGCGAACTTGTAAACGGTGCTTGCCGCCGCGTCCGATTCGCGAGTTATGCTTGCGGTGCCGGTGCCGAGGATTGCGCTGTCGAGGATTGTAACCGTGCCGCCGTTGACGGAAATAGCCGCCGTGACAGACGCATTGCCGTTAAGCGAGTCGGCGGTTGCGCTCGTGGACAACCCCGTTATCTTGGCATAGCTCTTGTAAGGAGTTGCACCCGACATCGCGTTGGTGTAGGTAATTTCCCTACCGGCTTTGGTGCCCGTGGTTACGAGCGTCCAACCTTCTGCCTGGTCTTCCTGATAATAAGCCGCGCTGTCGCTTCTGATATACCAGTGTGCGCCGCTGAGGTCGAATCCGAACTTATCATCGCTGTCTTTCGCACCGAGCGAATCAACCAAGCTGAACGAGTAATCGCCGCCCGTGAGGGAAGCACCGTTGGCACTGAGCGCGCCTTGCTGAATCTTGATTGTGTTGCCGTCGAGCGCGATAAGCGAATCGTTGACATCGGAGGCAAGTCCCGTGACGCTTGCAAGGATGTTGTCTACAGCATCCGTGTAGGTCAAGATTGTGTCGTTCGAGCCGAAGACCCAGCCCGCGTCGCGAGTGTTTTTAACGTAGACGGTACTGCCGGCGAACGAAAGCCCCGTGGCTATGCTTGCGTTCGTGATGTCGGGCAGGTCGGTATAGCTGCTGTCGAGGGCAAGACTGTAGTTGAGCGATGCCTCTGAGCTGCTTGTGATGCTAATCATGCCACTTGAGGCATAGGACGCGGCGGCACCGATAACAATCGAATTCAGCTTAACAACACCGTCGTCGCCAATACTAGCGAGATTATCGAGGTTTGCTTTGGTGACGTCGCCTTGGAGTCCCTCAATCTTGAAGAGGTATTGAGAGGAGCCGCCCGCTATCGATTCGAGGTAGCTAATCTGATTTTGGGCGGCATTGACTGACCAGCCCGCGTCGGTGTCGTAGGTGTAATAGGCAACCCGACTGCCGCCGGTGCCTTCGACTTTCCAATAAGGCGCGTCTTTGTGAGCTATCGCGCCGAGTTTGGCAGCCGTGTCGGTGCCGTTCTCCGTAAGCAGAATTTCATAGTTTACGTCTGCCTCGGTGAAGCTAATTTGTGCGACCTTGGTGCTGTCTTTGACGAGGATATCCGTGCTGATAATGATTTGTTTGGCGGTGTCGTCGACCGTAATGCTGTTGATGTCGGGGAGGTCGTTCGAGCCTTTGACAGTCGCGAGATTGCTGAGTCCGCTGATGGTAAAGATATTAGAGTTGCCGCCCTGCGCTGTGTAGTCGATGACGGTACCTGCGGCATTGAGCGACCAGCCCTCTTGGGTGTAGTGGGTATAGGAAGCATTACTGCTGCCCGCTATCATCCAGTAGTTGCCGCTGTCTTGCCCGCCGAAGCTCGAAACAGACGAGTCGCCGTCCACGAGCTGAAGTTTGTAGCCCGCGCCCGTAATGGAGGCGTCCGCTTGCGAAAGTGCGCCGAGTTGCAACGAGATAACTTTGTTGTCATAGGAGACAAGCGAATCGTTGAGGACGCTTGAGAGACCCGTAACGCTGGCAAGGGTGGTATCAATCGCCGTCTGATAGGACAAGTTTGTATTGCTTACGATAGACCAGCCCGCGTCGCGAGTGTCTTTGACGTAGACGATGCCGCTGCTGTCGAAGCCGGAAAGCCCCGTGGCTATGCTTGCGTCCGTTACGTCGGAAACGCCGTTTGCCAAGCCGAGGCTGTAATTTCCGCCGTTGGCAGTGGTAAGACTGACTACGCTGCTTTCGGCGGAATTGAGTACATTATCCGTGAGCTTGATAACGCCGTCGCCGTCAATGACGAGACCTTTCATTGCTACAGAGTCGACAGCGGTGGAGAGCCCCGTGATAATCATGAGGGCTTTGGCTGTGGAGCCGCTTGTCGCCTCGGTGTAGGCAATGAGGCTGTCTTTGACTTCCCAGCCCTCGGCGGTGTTGAAGACGAAATGCGCCGTCGAGCTTTGACCGCTTATCGCCGATTCGCCGACGTACCAGTAAGCCGACGTAGAATCTTCGCCGAAGCCGATTTTGGACGCGCCGCCCGCAGTGTTACCGTCTTTCAACCAGAAGGTGTAGCCGGTGCCGCCGCTGATTGAGGCGTCTTTGGTATCAAGGACGTTAGAGGAAACAGTAACATTGAGCGAATCAACAGCTATGCCGCTGATAACGGAAGGTTCGCCCGTCGTCGCCTGCAAGTTGGAAAGCCCGTCGATAGAGAAGCGGACATCAATGGAAGATTGGTCGGTGTGATCGATACGGGTCGCCGTAGTGTACTTCCAGCCTTCGTGGGTGTAGTGCTGATAAGTGGCGGACTCGCCGCTGACAACCCAATAGTTGCCGCTGTCTTCAAAACCGAGCGAGCTTGCAACAGAGCCGTTTGCGTCGATAAGCGCGAACGAAAGACCGTACTCTTCGTTTCTATTGATATAGAGATTCGTGCTACTGAGTGCACCCTGCTTGAGGTTGATTGTCCTTGTGCCGGTGACGTAGACTTCGGCGTCGTCGCCCTCCCAATCTGCGCCTGCTTTGAGCCCCGTGATAGTCGCGAGCGTCTTGCTTTCGGGTGCGAGGTAATTTACAGCCATGGAATTGCCCGAAAGGCTGTAGGACTTATACGTCGTGCCGTAAATTTCAAAGTTTGAGCTGTTAAGGCTTACGAACGCCGCGACGGAAGGATTGACATTGCCGCTTGCGCCGTAGACAGAATCTGCCCCCGTGAGCGCGAGCGAAAGCGAATAATTCTTCGTGCCCGAAATGCTGCCAATCGACAGGGTTACGCCGCTGTCTTTGAGGTCGGGCAAATCCAAGATGAGGATGTCTTTGCTTGTGCCGCCGAACTCAACCGACGCGCCCGAATCAAGTCCCGTGAGTGTCGCGAGAGGCTGATTTGCCAACGACGGATGATAGGTTACAACGTTTTCCTCAATGGTGTGGTAGGAATTCAGATTGCCCAAAACAGACGCGTTGCCGCCACTGTCAACAGAAGAAACCAAAGTGGGGTTGCCGTTGACGGAAGCTTGTTGAACGATTGCGGAGCTGAGAGCAAAACTGAACGCAACGCTGTCGTTGGGGTCGGTGTCCACGAAGGTCGTCAACGAATTTCCATTGGCACCCCCCGCCGCAAGAACGCTCGAATTGAGAACCGTGATGGTTACAGCAGACGCACTGCCGGTGGTAGCGAAGTTATCCCCGAAGTTTACACTGGAGATATTGCTTGCCAACCCGCTTATACTCGCGAAAGCCGTCGCCGTGTTGGTGCCGTTGGTGCTCAATGAAGTCTTCGCTGCGGTGTAGGTGATCCTGTTGCCGTCTTCGTTAATTGTCCAACCTTCGTCGGTGTTGTACTGCCAAATAGCCGTGGTCGCATCGTCGGCGTGGTACCAATAAGGCTGATTTTTGTGTGCGCTCAAGCCGTAAATCGATTCGCCTGCCTCGGTTCTTACCGAAGAGGACAACGCGTTGGCGAACACGAGCTTGTAAGCACCTTCTGCGTCTTCGGCAGTGGTGAGCGAAATGCCGCTACTCGTCGTGCTTAAGGCTTTTGAGTGGATAGCGAAGCTTGTGACAGTTGAACTTGTCGAGTGGGAAACAATCGCATCTGTTCCGCTGGCAACCCAACCTTGCTGAAGGGTGCTGTTATTTGATGAAACAACATTAAGCGTGCTTTGGAAACCGCTGAGAGTTGCGACACCGGCGGCAACGGACGGAGTATAGTCGACGTGCAGTGAATCGTTGAGCGTCCAGCCTTGATTCGTGTTGTCCAAGTAGATTGCGGTCTTGTTGTTGTTCGTGCTTGGGATTGACCACGAAGACGCGAGCGAATCGAAACCGAGACTGTCGACAGCGGAGTTAGATGCGTTTACGAGCTGAAGCTTGAAGCCCCAATCTTTGGCGGCATCAATCGACGCAGCTGTAAGCGATACGCCGAGGGTTGTGAGGTCGCTCGTATCCAGCTGAATGGCTTTGCTTTCGTTGCCGAAAGTAAGGCTTGCGCTTTGGTTGAGACCACCTATCGTCGCCAGGTTGTGCTCTTGCGAGTCGGTGTGGAAGACAAGAACGTTGCCCGCATCATAGTACCAATCGTTCAGCTTGCCTTGGACGGTTGCATTACCGCTACCATCTGTTGTGCTGAATTTGAGGCTCGAAGCGTTAATGGAAGCCGCCGTGGCGAGACCATCTGCCAGGTCAAGATTATAATTATTAGTGGAGGTCAGCGTGAGTGACGCATTGTTGCTCAACCCTGCGAATGCCCCCGCTCCCAGCTTGACAGTCTTTTTGTTTGAATCTGTTTCGACAGTTGCGGCAGCCGAGATGCTGGCGGCGTTCAGCGAAGTGCTGAAGCCGCTGATTGTGAATAGAATGTTACCTTGTGGATCGTTGTACTGTGCTGTGCCTTGTGCAAATGACCAGCCTCCTCCTGTTGCTGTTGCCATGAGTTATCCTCTCCTTTCCATAGTTACAAAAAACCGAACAACACTTCCCTGTTGCGGTTTACATTATAAAGAATAAAAGTAAATGGTGCAACAATTTGCCGGAAAAATTTTTATTTAAATTTGATTAGCGGCTTACGGTCGTTGGGAATTTTGGCAGGAAAAGGCGCGGCGGCGTTTAATATTCAATTCCGAGGAGGCTGACTTATGGCATTGCTTGAAATAAAAAAGGCGGGCGACCCCGTCTTGAAACAAATTTGCGCTCCTGTCGAGAAGATTGACAAGCGGCTTAGGAATTTCCTGGACGATATGGCTGAGACGATGTACGCGTCCGAAGGCGTGGGCATAGCGGCTCCGCAAGTCGGCAAGGCGATTCGCGTCTGCGTCGTGGACGTGGACAAGAAGACCCGCTACGATTTGATTAACCCCGTCATCACGTATCGTGAGGGCGTGGCTGTCGACCAAGAGGGCTGTCTGTCTTGCCCCGACCTGTTCGGCGACGTGGAGCGGGCGGCTAAGATTCGCGTCGAGTACACGAATCGTTTCGGCAAAAAGAAATTGCTGGAGGCGGAGGGCTTGCTTGCCCGTTGCATTCAGCATGAGCTTGATCATCTGGACGGGCAGCTGTTTATCGACATCGCCAAGAATATCACGCAGGGCAGAAAAAAAACGGAGGATTAAAGCCTCCGCGCAGATGAGTATCTCCGACGACTAATCGGGGATACTTTTTTTGGCAAGCCGAATCAGCACCCGCGTTATCCTCACGCCCTCGACCTCCTCGACGTAAAAGGTATTGCCCTCGAATGCCGCCGATTGTCCGACTCGCGGCTCGCCGCCCAACTTATCATTGAGCCAGCCGCCCACCGTGTCGACGTCCTCGTCCTCAATCGCAATGCCGAATTCGTCTTCCAAGTCCTCCGGCAACATCACGCAGGGCAGAAAAAAAACGGAGGATTAAAGCCTCCGCGAAGATGAGTATCTCCGACGTCTAATCGGGGATACTTTTTTTGGCAAGTCGAATCAGCACCCGCGTTATCCTCACGCCCTCGACCTCCTCGACGTAAAAGGTATTGCCCTCGAATGCCGCCGATTGTCCGACTCGCGGCTCGCCGCCCAACTTATCATTGAGCCGACCGCCCACCGTATCGACGTCCTCGTCCTCAATCGCAATGCCGAATTCGTCTTCCAAGTCCTCCGGCAACATCACGCAGGGCAGAAAAAAAACGGAGGATTAAAGCCTCCGCGAAGATGAGTATCTCCGACGTCTAATCGGGGATACTTTTTTTGGCAAGTCGAATCAGCACCCGCGTTATCCTCACGCCCTCGACCTCCTCGACGTAAAAGGTATTGCCCTCGAATGCCGCCGATTGTCCGACTCGCGGCTCGCCGCCCAACTTATCATTGAGCCAGCCGCCCACCGTGTCGACGTCCTCGTCCTCAATCGCAATGCCGAATTCGTCTTCCAAATCCTCCAGCAACATTTTGGCATCTATCGAATATAAATTGTCGGCGCGTTTCTCGGCGTCGGGGCGTTCCTCGTCGAATTCGTCTTGTATCTCGCCGACTATTTCCTCTATTACATCTTCAATCGTGACCATGCCCGCCGTCCCGCCGTATTCGTCGACCACTATCGCCAACTGCGAACGATTTTTCTGCATCGTCTCAAGCAAGACGCTTACGTCCATGCTCTCCGGCACGAAGAACACTTTCCGCGCCAATTTCTTCAAGCTCGGCTTGCGCTTGCCCTGTATAAGCACGTTCGTCAAATCCTTGATGTGCAGGAAGCCGACAATGTGATCTTTATCCTCGTCGCAAATCGGGTAGCGCGTCATTTCCTCCTCCAGTATCGTCTCCAAGTTTTCCTCGTAAGACTTATTGAGGTAGAGGCAAACCATATCGGGGCGCGGCACCATTATCTCGCGGACGTTGCGCTCGGTGAAGTCAAAAACATTATCCACGAAGTCAACCTCGGTGTCGTCGACCAGCCCTTGTTTGCGGCTCTCCTTCATGAGCAGGCGAATTTCTTCGGGGTTATGAGCCACTTCGCCCTCGCCGACTTGCGCCAAGCCCAAATGTCGTCCGACGAACGTCGCCGTGGTGTTGAGCAGCCACACGAACGGATACATAACCTTCCAGAAGATTATCATTGGCAGGGCTATGTTGAGCAGGATTTTCTCCGACGCGGCTATTGCCATTGACTTTGGCGTCAGCTCGCCGAGGATTATGTGCATTGAGGTTATCAACGAAAACGCCAGCGCGAATGAGATTGTATGCCCCAGCGTCTCGCCGACGCCCGCCGCGTGAATCACGGGCGCGATAAGCTCCGCCACGAACGGCTCGCCGACCCAGCCGAGTCCCAGCGACGCCAATGTTATTCCCAGCTGCGTCACCGATAAAGCTTCGTCCAGCTCGTCGATTAGTTTCTTTGCGTACTTGGCGCGGGTGTTGCCCTCTTGAATCAGCGTTTCCAATCGTGACGGGCGCATTTTGACGCAACAGAACTCCGCCGCCACAAAGAATCCGTTCATGGCGATTAGGAACGCCACCAACAGCATTTGCAGTATTATGGGCACTATGTCCAAAACAAAAACCTCCGTTGACAGTTTGAGCGGTTTAAAAATTTTTCCGCATTATACTATCAGCGCAGGCAATCGACAAATATTTTTTATCGGAAGGATTTACTGCTGATTGATTCAAGCTCGCAGGGCGTCTCCCGGCAGACGTAACAGTTGAGCCGATTGGCGAAGAGCAAATGCGCCACGCTCCGCCATTATCGGAAAGATTTACTGCTGATTGATTCAAGCTCGCAGGGCGTCTCCCGGCAGACGTAACAGTTGAGCCGATTGGCGAAGAGCAAATGCGCCACGCTCCGCCATTATCGGAAAGATTTACTGCTGATTGATTCAAGCTCGCAGGGCGTCTCCCGGCA
>CALFJE010000100.1 GCA_937877545.1 uncultured Selenomonadales bacterium
AAAGAAAGTAGCAAAGAAAGGGTGCCTCGCAGGGGCGCATTGGGCAACGACTAACCCGCGCCGCCCAACATTTTCAACTTGGTGCCCGCAAAAAAACATCCATGTTTTTGTTGCGGGGGAGCCGTCATCCATGACGGCTCCTAATTACGCGACGGATGTCAATTCAATCAAACTTAAAATTTTTTATAAAGGAGAGAACAGAATGGCTGAAAGTATCCGAATCACGACGCCGTTCACCGAGGAGATGTCGCGCAAGCTCAAGGCGGGCGACAGCGTCCTCATTACCGGCACGATTATCAGCGCACGCGACGCCGCCCATAAAGTCATGACGGAGGCTCTGGCTCGCGGCGAAAAATTGCCCGTCGATTGGACGAATCAAATCGTCTACTACCTCGGACCTACGCCCGCCAAACCCGGCGACCCTATCGGCTCGTGCGGACCGACCACTTCGGGCAGAATGGACGCTTATACTCCCACCATGCTTGACCAAGGTATCAAAGGCATGGTCGGCAAAGGCTCGCGCACCAAAGAGGTCGTCGACGCCATGAAGAAAAACGGTGCGACTTACTTTGCGGCTGTCGGCGGCGCGGCGGCTCTTATCGCCAAATCCGTTAAAAGCTACACCGTGCTTGCCTATCCCGAACTCGGTCCGGAGGCTGTGGCGGCTCTTGAGGTCGTCGACTTCCCCGCGATTGTCGTTATCGACTGCGAGGGCAATAACTTCTACGAAATCGGGCAAAAGGATTATCGCCACTTCGACATCAATAAAATCTAGGGAGTAGGAATTAGGAAGCAGGGACTAGTTCCTGCTAATTCCTAATTCCTAATTCCTAATCAATCAAGGAGGTCACAATGTTCCACACAACTTTTTACGTGCGGCGTCTGCACTCACTGTGCGGCTTGCTCGTCTTGGGCATGGTGCTGTTCGAGCACATCTTTACAAACTCAATGGCGATTCTCGGTCCGCAAGGACTTAACACCGCACTCGAAATGATGGAGCTTATCCCCAAACCGATTTTCATGGGCTTGGAAGTCGGCGGCATCGCGGTTCCGCTCCTGTTCCACGGCATTTATGGTATCTACATTGCCCTGCAGGCGAAAAATAATCCCGGCAATTACGGCTACCTCCGTAACTGGAACTTCGCTTTGCAACGCTGGACTGCCTGGTTCCTCGTCGTATTCCTGATTTGGCACGTCGGCTATCTGCGCTTCTACGTCAAGGGCATTACCGGCACGCCCATCTCCTTTGAACTTTTGCAGAATCTCTTCCAAAATCCCGTCGTCGTCGTGCTCTATATCGTCGGCATGTTCGCGGCTATCTTCCACTTCTGCAACGGCATTACTACTTTCTGCATGACATGGGGCATCACCAAAGGTCCGCGTGCGCAAAAGGCTATCAGCCTCGTCAGCATGGGGCTTTGCGCGGCTATGTGCGCTATGACGCTCATCTTCATGGGCAGCTACTTCGTTTACTGATAATCGGGAGATTTGGTTATGGCTAAAGATATGAAGAAACGGACAATCATAATCGTGGGCGGCGGCATAAGCGGCTTGCTTGCCACGATTAAGGTTTGCGAAATGGGCGGCGAGGTCTTGCTGTTCAGCTACTGCCCCGTCAAGCGTTCGCACAGCCTTTGCGCCCAAGGCGGCATGAATGCTTGCATGGACACCAAGGGCGAACACGACAGCATTTATGAGCACTTCGACGATACCGTCTACGGCGGCGACTTCCTTGCTGACCAGCTCGCCGTTAAAGGCATGGTTGAGGCGGCTCCCAAGCTGATTAAAATGCTCGACCGTATGGGCGTCACATTTACGCGCACGCCCGAAGGTAACCTCGACTTGCGCAACTTCGGCGGGCAAAAAAATAAGCGCACCTGCTTCTCCGGCTCCACGACGGGTCAGCAAATCCTCTACGCCCTCGACGAGCAGGTTCGCCGCTGGGAAGTTAAAGGCTCCGTCAAAAAGTACGAGTTCTGGGAATTCATTAAGATTATCAAGAATCGCGAGGGCATTTGTCGCGGTATCGTCGCCCAAAGTATGAACACCATGGAAATTAAGGCGTTCGGCGCGGATACGGTCATTTTGGCGACGGGCGGTCCCGGTCAGGTGTTCGGACGTTGCACGGCGTCGACCATTTGTAACGGCTCGGCGGTCAGCGCGGTCTATCAGCAGGGCGCGGAGATTGCCAATCCCGAATTCATACAAATTCACCCGACGGCTATCCCCGGCTCCGATAAAAACCGCTTGATGTCGGAGGCGTGTCGCGGCGAGGGCGGTCGTGTTTGGGTCTACAAGGACGGCAAGCCCTGGTACTTCCTCGAAGAAATGTATCCCGCTTACGGCAACCTCGTTCCGCGTGACGTTGCCAGCCGCGCGATTTATAAAGTCTGCGTGCATATGGGCTTGGGCATTAACGGTGAGAATCGCGTTTACCTCGACCTGTCGCACATTGACGGCGATTATCTCCTGCGCAAGCTCGGCGGTATCTTGGAAATGTATTCGGAATTCGTCGGGCAAGATCCGCGCAAAGTCCCCATGGAAATTTTCCCCAGCGTGCATTACTCAATGGGCGGCATTTGGGTTGACAGGCAACACTTTACGAATATTCCCGGCTTAATGGCGTCGGGCGAGTGCGATTATCAATATCACGGCGCGAATCGTCTTGGCGCGAATTCATTGCTCAGCGCGGCGTATTCGGGTACGGTTTCCGGTCCGGAGGCTATGAAGTGGGCTAGGTCTGGTAAAAACGGCTCCGAGTTAAGCTACGAGGAAATGGAGGCGGCGCGTGCCGAGGTTCAGCGCGAATACGATAAGATTTTGCAAATGAACGGTTCCGAAAATGCGCACAAGCTCCACCACGAAATGGGCGACCTCATGTATAAATACGTGGCGATTGAGCGCGATAACAACGGCTTGGACGCTTGCCTCGTTGAGCTTAAAAAATTACTCCGCCGTTGGGACGACATAGGCATTACCGACCGCGGACACGTAGCCAATCAGGAGGCGATGTTCGTTCGTCAGTTGCGCAACATGATTCTCTACGCAATGGCTATCACGAAGGGTGCCCGTTGCCGCGACGAATCTCGCGGGGCGCACGCCAAAATCGTCCTCGAAAACGGCAAGCAGAAACACGACGCCGACGGCGAACTCGTCTTCATGGGGCGCGACGATAAAAATTTCATGTTCACGACGATTGTCAACTACGACACCAAAACCGAGGAGCCGATTGTCACCTATCGCGAATTCGACCACTCGCTGATTAAACCGCGTGCCCGCAACTACGCCGTCGCCAAGAAAGAGTAAAGGAGCGTTAGCAATGGCTGATAAAGTCAGATTCATAATAGAGCGGCAGGACGCGCCCGAAGGCAAGCCGTACACGCAGGAATTCGACGTGGAATATCGCCCCGGCTTGAACGTCGTCGCCTCGCTCATGGAGATACAAAAAAATCCCGTCACCGTCGACGGCAAACGCGTGCCGCCTGTCGTGTGGGAATGCAACTGTCTGGAAAAGGTCTGCGGCGCGTGCATGATGGTTATCAACGGCAAGGCTCAGCAAGCGTGTTGCGCCCTCGTCGACAACCTCACCAAGCCGATTAAGTTGCAACCTGCGCGGACGTTCCCCGTTATCCGCGACCTGCTGATTGACCGTTCGCGCATGTTCGAGGCTCTCAAGCGCATTCAAGGCTGGGTCGAACTGGACGGCTCGTGGGAAAACCGCGAAGCTCCGATTCAGAACCCCTACACCGCCCGCACCGCCTACGAAATTTCGCGTTGCATGACGTGCGGCTGTTGCTTGGAGGCTTGCCCGAACGTCGGACCGCAATCGGACTTCATCGGTCCCGCGCCCACCGTTCAGGCTTACCTGTTCAATCTGCACCCGCTCGGCAAGTTCGACGCGCCCAAACGTCTTAACGTGCTCATGGAAAAGGGCGGCATTACCAGTTGCGGCAACAGCCAAAACTGCGTCGAGGTTTGCCCCAAGTCGATTAAGTTGACGACTTACCTCGCCCAGCTCAATCGCGACGTGAACATTCAAGCCTTGAAAAATATCTTCGACAACTAAGCTAAAAATTTATCGGAGCAATCGGCTAAGGTCGGTTGCCCCGATTTTTTGTGCTATAATGGCGGCAAGGAGGTTGATTTATTTGCATAAGAAAAAAGTATTGGTACACGGCACGGCGGACAGTCTGCAAAAATTCTCCGAGGACGCCGTAATAAGCGATTTTGAAGTCGTTGCCGTCTTGAGCGAGGACGATATTTCCGTTGAGCTTGACGGCAAAGACTTGAATATTTTAACGCCGCAAGCTCTGCCGAGTTTTGTTTACGATTTGATTGACGGAATTATTCTTACCGACCTCGCCGCAGACGACGGTATTATAAAATTTTTCCTCAATCAAGGCGTTGCACCGCGCAAGATTATTCCTTGGAATGACGACGCGGGCTGGGGCACGTTCAGCTTGCCGACAAAAGACGGCACGAACACGATTTATTTTTGCGGGCTGGAATTTCATATCCGCGACGAGGAAGGCGTTAAACTTTTCAATCAAACGCATTGGCGGCTTCAAAAGCAACGGCAGGTCAAGAATCTTCTGCCGCAAGATTACCCCGCGATTGTGGCGCAAGATTATCAACGTCGCACGGGCAAGCCGCTCGACCTCAATAATCCGCGCACGTTCACGGAAAAGTTGCAGTGGCTTAAGATTTATGACGCCACGCCGCTTAAGTCGCGCCTCGCCGATAAGTACCGCGTGCGTAACTGGGTTGCCGATAAAATCGGCGCGGAATATCTGATACCGCTTCTCGGTGTTTGGGACGACTTCGACGATATAGATTTTGACGACCTGCCCGACCAATTTGTTTTGAAGTGCAACCACGGCTCCGGCATGAACATTATCGTCCGCGATAAAGCCGCCTTCGACAGGCAAGCCGCCCGCGAAAAAATTAACGCCTGGCTTGCAACCGATTTCTCCGCTCTGTTCATTGAGCCGCACTACACCCGCATTAAACGTAAAATTATCGCGGAAAAATTCATGGCGAACGGCGATTTGCCCGACCTTATCGATTATAAATTCATGTGTTTTGACGGCAAAATTGTTTACTGTCAATATCTGACTGACCGCTCAACCGAGTTAAAATTGAATTATTTTGACATACATTGGAAGCCAACCATTGTTGAGCGCAGTGACCACCCGCGCAGCGACCACCCCGAAAGGATTCGTCGTCCGAAAAATTTTGAGCTGATGAAAACTCTTGCCGCCAAACTCGCGGAAGGCTTTGCTTTTGTGCGCGTGGACTTCTACGAGATTGACGGGCGGGTTTACTTCGGGGAAATGACGTTCACGCCCGGCGCGGGCAATTTCCATTACAACTCCGCCGGTACCGACGAATACCTTGGCGGCATTTTGAAGTTGCCCAAAGCTTCAGCTCCGCCTCAGCTTTGATGATTCATAAAATCTTCGACGACCTCAGCTCGCCGCGTTCAATCCGCCCGACACCCAAGAATTTGCCAACCGCGCAGATTCGCAACGCCGTCGCGTCAGGCTCGTGTACCGTCGTGGGCAACCCGTTCAGAAAGGCGCGAACCCTATGCTCGGCAAGCTCGAACGTCGGCAGCTGTCGCAAACAATCTTCAATCGGCAGGAGACAATCCGCGCCGATTTTTTTTATATAGTCGAACGTCAACGCGTCGCCAAGCTTGAAGTCGCCGACACGAAGCCGCACCAAACTTTTAAGCGTCGCGGGCAAGCCGAGCCTCGCGCCCAAATCCGTCGCCAAACTCCGAATGTAAGTGCCCTTGCCGCAATCAACCTCAATCGTCGCGGAGTGTTCGCTCAGCCCCGCAAGCTCCAGCCGATAAATTTTTACCAATCTGCGCGGCATCTCAAAATCCGCGTCGTGCCGAGCCAAGTCGTAAGCCTTGCGCCCGTGAATTTTTATCGCGGAAAATTTGGGCGGCGTCTGCTCAATCTCCCCGATAAAATTTTTCAGCGCGGCGTTAATGGCGTCAGCAGTCGGCATAACGAAATCTGCGCGGGCAATGACTTCGCCGTCAAGGTCGCCGCTGTCGGTCGCCACGCCAAACAAAATCTCTGCGCGATAAGATTTGTCGCAATCGGCAAGGTACTCGATAAACTTCGTTGCCCGCCCAATCGCAATGGGTAAAACGCCGCAAGCCGCAGGGTCAAGCGTGCCCGCGTGCCCGACCTTGCGCACAGAAAAAATCCTCCGCACATGATTAACCGCGTCGTGGCTCGTCATGCCCGAAGGCTTGTTAAGATTTATAAATCCGTCGCTCATAGTGCCTCGCCTATCGCCGCTACCAAAAGCCGTTCCGCCTCCGCAAGCGTCGTTTTGAGCGTGCAACCCGCCGCCCGAAGGTGTCCGCCGCCGCCGAGTTTAGCCGCAATTTTCGACACGTCGACGCCCTTTGAACGCATACTCACGCGGCAAAAATTCGGAGCCTTTTCCGTTATCAGAAACGCCACGTCAACGGTATCGATAACGCGAATCTCGTCGATAAAGCCCTCGGTCGAGTCGAAGGTTTTGGCGGTCGCGTGGTCTATCGTCATGACCGCAACTTTGTCGCCGTAATACATCTTAAGCGAATTCAGCGCGGCGCGAAGCCCCATAACCTCCGCCAAAGATTTGCGCTCCAGCTCCTCGGAAATGAAATTCGGACTGACGCCGCAACGAATCAGCTCGGAGGCGGCAAAAAGCGTTTCGGCGCGGGTGTTGGAAAATTGGAAGAAGCCGGTATCTGTGGCAAGCCCCGTGTACAGGCAGGTCGCAACGTCGGGCGTGATTGGCGCGTCGAGTTCGTCGGCAAGCTTGAAGACGATTTCGCAAGTCGCCGCCGCAGCAGGCTCCAAGTAAAGGTCGCCGTCGCCGCCCTTGTTCGTGACGTGGTGGTCGATGTTGAGAATCGGCGCGTCGGTCAGCTTGCGAACGTTGCCGATACGGTCGGTCGAGGTGTCGAGCACGAGCAACAAGTCGGCGTCGAACTTTTCCCCGTCTTTTGGACGACGAATCTCCTCGAAGTGCGGCAGGGCTTGCAGATTTTTGCGGGCAATGTCGTCGACATAAATCTGCGCGGTCTTGCCGATACTGCGGAGCATGAGCATAGCCGCCAGCGTGGAGCCTATGGCGTCGCCGTCGGGCTGAACGTGCGCGGTTATCAAAATTTTATCGGCGGCTTTAAGCCTGTTCGCCGCCTCCTTGAGCGTTATCAACATTTTTGCGTTCCCCCTCCACTTGCAACAAGAGCTTTTGAATATGGTCGCCGTAGTCAAGCGACGTGTCGAGCGCGAAGGAAATTTCGGGCGTAAAGCGCAGGCGAACCCGTTGCCCGATTTCGCGGCGTATGAATCCGAGCGCACTGTTAAGCCCTTCGAGCGAACTTTTAACCTGTTCGGCGTCACCCATTATGCTTACGTAAATTTTCGCCTCGCGCAGGTCGCCCGTCATTTCGACATCGGTCACCGTCACGAAGCCGATTCGCGGATCTTTCAGCTCCTTGAGGAGCATTTTGCTCATTTCCTGTTTGATTAGCTCTTGCAATTTTTCTATGCGCAGTTGTTTTGCCATAATTAAGCCTCCTACAAATGTTCGTTGAGTTGCAACGGCTCCTCGCGTCCGTTCGGGTACAGATAAAGCTTGCGTTGGCGGTCGAAGGTCGGCTCGGCGGCGTGAAGGATTCGGTGATGATTCGGGCAAACGATTATCAAGTTCGCCGCGTCGTTGTTCAAGCTTCGCGAAAACGGCTCGATATGGTGACACTCCGCCAAGTTCAAGCCGTAAAATTCGCCGACGTTGCGCCCGCAAATTTGGCAACGGTAGGCGTAATTGCGCTTAAGCTCCTCGCCGATTTGCCGATTGAGTTTGCGATACTTTGACAAGCCGAAACGCTCAACCAAGGCGGCTTGCGGGTCGGTCAGCGTCGACAAATCCAAAAGGTTTTCCATTGTCGATTCGTCGCAAGCAAGCTCCGGCTCCAGTCGAAAGGTATCTGCGCGGTCGGTCGGGTACAACGTGAAGAATTTTTGCCCCGCCGCGAACATGGCGCGAATCTTTTGGGCAATGGGCGCGGTCTTTGAGTAGAGTATCTGCCATTGCTCGGCATGATTCGGATTTTTGGCGCGGTCGAAGCCCGAACTGCTCAGCTTAACGGTAAAGTGTTCGCCGCCGAGGAAAATGCTAATGGTGCGCTTTTCGCCGTGAGCAAGTTGCCCGTCGCGCAGATGATTCGCCAACGCCGCCTGCGCGGAGGTCGGGACAGCAAAGCCGCGTTCGAGCATGGACTTATCAATCGCCCTGCCCAAAAGAAAATCTTTGCTCATGATTTGCCCCTTGCGAGTTCGACGGCGAGTTTGGCGTTCTTGCGAGCGAGGTTGCCGAGTTCCTTAAGCAACGTGACATCGCGGGAATTTTTTTGCGCGGCGAGCTTAACGGCGGTCGCGTCAAAGATTTTGGCGGCAGTCACGTCTTGAAGGTTGCCGAGCGGCTTATCGCCGATTGAATCGAGGAAACGCTCAATCTTCGGGTCGTAGGAAATGCCGACCATTGGCACGCCCATGACGCCCGCGAAAATCAGCGCGTGAAGGCGGACGCCGATTAGCACGCTCATACAACCGACGAGACTTAAAATTTCCCGCGTAGAAAATTCCTCGTCGAGCACGATTGAAGGCTGCGTCATAATGGCGGCGGTATCTTGCGCGGCGCGGATGTCTTCGGGGAATTTCATCGGGATAAAAACAATGTTGGCACCCTTCGTGACGGCGAGGCGGTCGAGGGCTTCTGCCAGTTCGCGACGGAAATTTTCCCAGTCGAGCCAGTGACGGACTGCCACGCCGATAAGTTTGCCGTTGCCCGCCGAACGGCGCGATAAAATTTCCTTGCCAAGGTCGAGCGGCACGGGCTTAATCGCAAGGACGGGGTCGGCGGTGCAATAAATCTTCGGGCGCGTAATGTTGAGGCGGGCGAGTTCCTCCAGCGAGCCGCGGTCGCGCACGGTTATCAGGTCGACGCGATTGACGATTAAATTCATGAGCTTACGCGCCGGTGCGCCGCGAATCGGTCCGATACCTTGAGCGTAGAGCATGACTTTACGCCCGAAAACGAGCGCAAAAAAAATTATCGCGAGGTAATAGTAAAGACTGCGCCCGCTGGTCACGTTTTGCAACAGCGAGCCGCCGCCGCTTATCAGCAAATCCGCCGCCCGTATCCGCTTGATAATCGTCCGAATGTCGGGGCGCGGCACTGCGTCGACGTTGTGGCGTCGTTTCGTATATTCGGGGTCGATTGAGATGACCGTGACGCTCAAATCCGAAACTTCTTCGCGCAAGACTTGGAGCATCGCCGCAAGCATAGCCTCATCGCCGCCGTTCTTCGAGCCGTAGTAGCCCGAAACCACAATTCTCATATCTGCTCCCTATTCCCTAAATCCTAGTTCCTGCTTTATTCTGCCCGCGCCGCAATTCCCCTGCTTGCGCCTGTTTAATGCGAATGCTACAATGGCGGCAAAGGAGATGATTGTCTTGGCTAAAAGATTTTGGGCGTCGGCGTTGCTGAGCGCGGCTCTGTTGTTGAGCGGCTGCTCCGAATCGGCGCACGTCCACGACACTCCGAAGACCGCGCAAGCGTCGCCCGTGGCAAGCGTCGTCCCGACCTTCGCGGCGCAAACCATTGACGGCAAGCCAATCACCAATGAAATTTTCGCGGCTAAAAAAATAACCGTCGTGAACATTTGGGGGACGTTTTGCCCGCCGTGCATAGGCGAATTGCCCGAACTTGCCGAAATGTCACGTGACTTGCCCGAATCCGCGCAGATTATCGGGTTGGTGTGCGACGCCTCGGAAAATTCCATGCAAATTCAAAGGGCGCGGAAGATAACTCAAGAGGCGGGCGCAAATTTCGTGCACATTGTCCCCGACGCCGCGCTTATGAAATTTATGGAGGGCGTGGAGGCGGTACCGACGACGATTTTCGTCAACAGCAAGGGCGAAGTCGTCGGCGAGGCGATTATCGGCGCGAACGTTGGGGCTTACAAAGATGAACTCGAACGGCTCCTTAAGGATTAGGCTGATACTCTTGGCGACGGGCGCGGCGTTGATTTGGCTGGGCGTGGAGCGCGGCGATTTGCAAACGGTCTTCAGCAAGGCAACGCGGATTTGTCTTGAGTGCATAGGGCTGGGCTGATGCGGCGGCGATTGATTCAGCTTGCGGCTACGCTCCTGACGAATCCTCATGCGGCGAACTTTTTAAGCGGCAAACTTTATCGCGGCGAGCTTAAGAATTTGTGTGCGCCGGGCTTAAACTGTTGGTCGTGTCCTGCGGCGACGTTTAGCTGTCCGATAGGCGCAATGCAAGCGGGCGGCACCTACGGGGCGGGCGTCACGTTGATAATCGGCGTGTTGCTCGGACGGGCGGTCTGCGGCTTCCTGTGTCCGTTCGGGCTGATTCAAGAATTGCTTAACAAAATCCCGTCGCCGAAGCTCAAGTTACCGCGCTCCTTGACGGCGGCGAAATATTTCCTGCTGATAATCTTCGTGCTGATTCTGCCCGTTGCCGGCAAGTTGGGTGAGCCGGCGTTTTGCGAATACATTTGCCCGGCGGGGACGTTGGAGGCGGGCTTGCCGCTGATAGCCACGCACGCGGAGTTTCGCGGCGTCCTCGGCAACTTATTCGCGCTTAAGGTATCAATCCTGGTCGCCGTGATTTTTGGGAGTGTCCTCGTTCACAGATTTTTTTGCCGCGTAATGTGTCCGCTCGGCGCGATTTACGGCTTGCTGAATCGATTCAGCTTTTACCGCTTAACTTGCGCGGCGGACAAGTGCATAAATTGCGGGCGATGCAGGCGGGCTTGTCCGCTTGACCTCGACCCGACCAAAGAATTCAATTCTGCGGAGTGCGTGCGTTGCGGACGGTGCGTCGCTGTTTGCCCGACCAAAGCATTGGACGCCCCGTTAAAGGCGCATTAAAAGTTTCGGATACACATTGACTAATCCTAAGGTACCGTGTAAGATTTAATTCACGGGTACCTTAATTTTTTTGGGGAGGTTATAGGATATGGAAAGCAAAAAAGATTTGACGGAGGCTTTCTTGAACGCGTATCAACTCATGCAACGTTACAGCTTGACGTGGTACCGTAAGAATTTCGGCGGCTTAGACCCGTGGCAGGGGCAGGGGCGTATCTTGTCGACGTTGCGGCGCAGGCAAAGCATCACCCAAAAGGAACTCGGCTTGATGTTGGAGCTTCGCCCGCAATCCCTCGGCGAGCTGTTGCAGAAATTGGAGGGCTACGGGTACATACGGCGTTATCGTTCGGCGACGGATAAGCGTGCGCTGATTGTGGAGCTGACGGACAAAGGCGAAATTTTTCAGCTGAAAAGACCCGACTACGACGAGCTGTTTATTGACCTCGACCGCAAGGAAAAGGCGGAGCTTAAAAAGGCACTTGAAAAAGTCGCGGAACGTCTGCAGGAGCAGATAGACAAGGAAGCCGAGGAATACTTTTACTAATCCGAATCCGGGAATTGGGCTATTGTTCGTCGACGACGGATAAGCGTGCGCTGATTGCAGAGCTTACGGAAAAAGGCACTTGAAAAAGTCGCGGAGCGTTTGCAGGAGCAGATAGACAAGGAAGCCGAGGACGAATTTTATTAACCCGAATCTAGGAATTGGGAGGTATTATCAAGGAGGTTAGAGATGACTTGTGACGGGAGGGATTCGCAATGCTTAAGGAAAAGCTGAAATTTTTCGCGGAAAGCTACGCGGCGCACAAGCGGGCGTTCACGTTCGTGGCGGTCGGCTCGCTGATTGGCGCGGGGCTGGGCTTGGTGTCGCCAATGCTGATTCGCCGCCTCATGGACGAACTTTTACCGCTCGGCATATCGTCGGAGATGATTTTGACGGCGGGCGCACTCTTGGCGATTTACGCGGCAAATTATTTCCTCAACTACAAGGTCGAAGTCGTGGGGCGCGGCATGGGCGCAAGAATCGAATTCACCATGCGCGAAAAACTGTTCCGCCACCTGCTGAGGATGGGCTATTCCTTTTACGACAACGCTCAAAGCGGACAACTTCTCTCGCGGCTCGTCAACGATATAGCGGAAGTCGGCGGGCTTATGTTCGCAATCCCGCACCTGTTCATCACCTGCTCGATAACGTTGCTTGGCTCCACCGCGCTATTGTTTTATCTAAATTGGCAACTGGCAACGGTCGTGACGGCTTTGCTGATTTTTAAAACGTTAACGACGATAAAACTCAACGGCGATATGAAACGCATGTTCATGCGGGCGCGGGAAAATACCGGCGACTTGAGCGGGCAAATCGCGGAAAGCTTGCAAGGGATTCGCCTCGTTAAAGTTTTCAGCAATGAGGACAAGGAACTCGACAAAATGCTCCGCGCCGGCGAAAGCCTCTTGAGCGTGCAGGAAACGTCTTTCCGCACGGTCGGCAAGCTCCACGGCGGGATTGATTTTTTCTCCAACGTCATGAACTTGGCGATAATCGTTTTGGGCGGCGTGCTTATCAGCCTCGGCGCAATGAAAATCGGCGACCTGATAGCCTTCCTGCTCTACATGATGCTTTGCATGAGACCCGTCTTCCAACTCATGATGCTGACGGAGGCTTATCAAAAGGGCATGGCGGGCGTCGAACGTTACCGCGAACTGATGAACTTGCCCGAATCCGACGAACTTTCCTCCGAACGCGTAGCCAAACTTGAGACGGCTTCCGAGATTGAATTTTCCCATGTGAATTTCGGCTACGAAGGCTCCGCGCAGATTTTTAACGACTTCAACCTTAGCATAGCGGCGGGCGAACACGTCGGGATTGTCGGCATGACCGGCGGCGGCAAAACTACGCTGTGCGAACTTTTGTTGGGCATGTACGACCTCGACGGCGGAAAAATTTCAATCAACGGGCGCGATATTAAAACCGTCAAGACAGACAGCCTCCGCAAGGAAGTCGGCATGATTCAGCAGGATACTTTCCTGTTTTCGGCGAGCGTTCGCGACAATATAGCTTACGGGCGCGAGGACGCCACCGACGCGGAAATTATGGAGGCGGCGCGGCTTGCCGAGGCGCACGACTTCATAAGCGACCTCCCGCAAGGTTACGATACTTTTATCGGCGAGCGCGGCGTCAAGCTAAGCGGCGGGCAGAAACAACGCATTGCTATCGCCCGCATGTTCCTGCGCAATCCGAAGATTTTAATCCTCGACGAGGCGACTTCCGCCCTCGATAACGAAACGGAACGTCAAATCCAACGCGCCATGCAAAAGCTTTCCGAAAACCGCACGACCATAACCGTGGCGCACCGCCTTGCCACCGTCCGCAACGCCAATCGTATCCTCGTCCTCGAACACGGCAACATCACCGAAGAGGGCACCCACGAAGATTTGATGACTCTGCGCGGCGTCTACTACAACCTGTCGACGAATGCGGCGGCTTGAAAAATTACTGTGTAAAAAATATAATTGCCCGAACGAAAGGGGGACGCTCTTTTGACCGAGCAATTTTTTTTTGAAAACCTCAATACCGAACAGAGACAAGCAGTCGAATGCCTGGACGGGGCATTGTTGATAATGGCGGGCGCGGGTTCAGGTAAAACTCGCGTGCTGACCTGCCGAATCGCCAACATGATTGCGCAAGGTATATCGCCTTGGAATATTTTGGCAATAACCTTCACGAACAAGGCGGCAAACGAAATGAAGTCCCGCGCCGAAAAGCTTATCGGTACGCCTGCGCGAGACGTCGTCTTGAGTACTTTTCACTCCTTCTGCGCCCGCCTCCTGCGCCGCGAGATTGAAATCACCGGCAAATTCACGCGCAATTTTACAATCTGCGACGCCGCCGACAGTAAAAATCTCGTCAAGCAATGCGTCAACGAGCTGAATTTTGGCGAGTCTGTTTTTTCCAACGTTCACTTGAAAATCTCCGACTTGAAAGGCGAATTGATTTCATCCGCAAAATTCCGCGAACAAACACGTTACGACGGCAACAGCTATACCGCCAACGTCGCGCAGATTTACGAGCTGTATCAGAAAAAGTTGCAGGAAAATAACGCGCTCGACTTCGACGACTTGATTTTTGCGACCGTGAAACTTTTCCGCGAATATCCCGCCGTGTTGGATAAGTATCAGGAGCGGTTTCGCTACATTTCGATTGACGAGTATCAGGACACCAACGTTGCGCAGTACGTGCTGACGAATTTGCTTGCCGCCAAGTATAAAAATCTGTGCGTGGTCGGCGACGCGGATCAATCGATTTACGGGTGGCGCGGTGCGGATATGCGCAATATCTTGAACTTTGAGCAAGATTATCCCAAAGCGCGGGTTATCTTGTTGGAGCAGAATTATCGTTCGACCAAAACGATTTTATACGCAGCGAACGCGGTTATTCAAAACAATATCGACCGCAAGCCCAAAAATCTTCGGACGCAAAACGAAGTCGGCGATAAAATTAAATTCGTGCGTTGCGAAAGCGATTTGCTGGAGGCTCTGACGGTGGCGCGGGAGATTAAGCGGCTCGTCGAATACGAACACTTTAACTATAACGACATCGCGCTTTTGTATCGCACGAACGCCCAATCGCGAATTTTTGAGGAACGCTTCATGCGCGAGGAAATTCCGTATATCATAATCGGCGGGCTGAAATTCTACGACCGCAAGGAAATTAAAGACATTCTGGCTTATCTGCACGTGATAGCCAATCCTCGCGACACCGTACACCTCATGCGGATAATCAACGTGCCCAGGCGCGGACTCGGCTCGACGAATCTTAATCGGCTGGCGGACTTCGCGGCAAGTCGGGAGCTGTCGATTATGGAAGTCGTCGCCGATAGAAAGCTCCTGGCGCAAGTGCCCGGCTTAACTCCGCGTTTCCGCGCAGGTATCCGGGGCTTTGCGGCAATGATGATGAGCCTCACCGAATCGGCGAAGAATTTGCCCGTCGACAAGCTGATAGTGACGGTGCTCAACGAGTCGGGCTATATGCAAATGCTCCGCGAAGCCTCGGAAGAGGGCAAGCTTGAAAGCGTTTCGCGGGAGGAAAATTTGGGCGCGTTCGTCGACGCCGCCAAGGAATTCGCCGAAATGAATCCGAACGGCACGCTTGAGGATTTTTTAAATCACGTCGCGCTGATAACAGATTTGGATTCGCTAAAAGAGGAGGATTCACGCGTCAAGCTAATGACGGTGCACGCGGCTAAGGGTTTGGAGTTCCCTGTTGTATTTATCGTGGGCATGGAGGAAGAACTTTTCCCGCACACGAATGCCTTTAACAAAAAGGCTGAACTTGAGGAGGAACGTCGCGCCTGCTACGTCGCCATTACCCGCGCCCAAAAGAAACTTTACATCACGGCGGCAAAGGAGCGCATGTTCTTCGGCAAGATTCGGGAGCAGGAAGTTTCGCGCTTTGTTGCGGAGATACCCGCCGCGTGCTTGAATTGTTTTGGGAAAAATGCGGCGACGCCTCCCAAAAAAGCAGCTACGCCCAAGCCGAGCTACAGACCGCCCACGGCTTATCGTCCCGCGCAGATTAAGCCCGCCGCTCCGCAAGCTCCGAGCATAAGCCTTAACGTCGGCGACATGATCAGCCATAAAAAATGGGGCGCGGGCACGGTCATGGCGGTCGACGGCGGCAAGGTCACGATTTCCTTTGCGAACCCCGAATACGGCACCAAGGTTTTGGCGGTCAAGGTCGCGCCGATGAATAAAATTTAGGCAGGTGATTCATATGGACGTTGCGCAAGTCAAGGCGGAGATATTGCAACTGCGCAAGGAAATACGGCGGCACAATCGAAAGTATTACGAGCTGGACGCGCCGGAAATTTCCGATTACGAATACGATAAGCTCATGCAACGGCTCAAAGATTTGGAGGCGGCGTATCCCGAATTCATAACGCCGACCTCTCCTACGCAAACGGTAGGCGGCTCTGCGCGGCGCGAGGCAGGTAAGCTCGTGGCGCACGATGTCCCTATGCTGTCACTGCAAGACGTATTCAGCCGCGAGGAGGTCGAAACTTTCATAGCCGACACAACGGCAAAGCTCGGCGCGGTTGAGTTCGTGGTGGAGGAGAAAATCGACGGGCTGTCATTGGCGTTGCGCTATGAGGCAGGGAAATTGATTCAGGCGGTGACACGCGGCGACGGCACGCAGGGCGAGGACGTAACGGAAAATGCGCGGGTTATAGCCGACGTTGTTCAAGAGCTGGTCGACGCGCCGAGGTACCTTGAGATACGCGGCGAGGTCTACATGACGCATAAAGACTTCGAGGCGACGAACGCCCGCCAAGAACGCCTCGGCTTGAAAACGTTCGCCAACCCCCGAAACTGCGCGGCGGGTACGCTCCGACAACTGGACAGCAGAATCGTCAAGGAACGGCGGCTGTCAATGTTCGTGTTCAATCTGCAAAAAATCGAGGGCGCGGAAATTCAAAGTCACGTGGCGGCTTACGACCTCATGCGGCGCAACGGCATTAAGATTATCGACGGCTACGCGGTTTGCAAGACGTTCGAGGAGGTTTGGCGTGCGATTGAGGCTATCGGTACGCGGCGCGAAACTTTGGGCTACGACATTGACGGCGCGGTTATCAAGGTCAACGACTTTGCGCAACGCGAGGAATTGGGCGCGACGAGTAAGGCTCCGCGCTGGGCTATGGCTTACAAGTATCCGCCGACCGAACGCGAAACGATTCTGCGCAATATCGAGCTTAGCGTCGGGCGGACGGGCAGAATCACGCCGACGGCTGTGTTCGACGCGGTGAGCTTGAACGGCACGCGGGTTGAACGCGCCACGCTCCACAATCAAGATTTTATCAGCGGGCTGGACGTGCGTATCGGCGATACGATTCGCGTCTACAAGAGCGGTGAGATTATTCCGCGAGTGAGCGGCGTCGAGGTGTCGAAGCGTCCCGAAGGTGCCGCGCCGTTCAAATTCCCCGAAACTTGCCCTGCTTGCGGTCACAAATTGGAGCGCGAGGAAAACGCCGCCGATTATCGTTGCGTCAATCCGAATTGCCCCGCGCAGTTGGAAAATCACTTGCTGAATTTCGTCGGGCGCAACGCAATGGACATTCACGGCTTGGGCGAAACGTCGATACCGAAGCTGATAGCCGAGGGCTTTATCAAGACGGTCGCGGACATTTACAAGTTGCAAGGTCGGCGCGAGGAATTGCTTGCCAAAAAAATCTTCGGGCTGGCTAAGGCGACGGATAAAATCTTGGCGGCGATAGAGGAAAGCAAACAGAATTCGCCCGCGAAACTCTTGACGGGCTTGGGGATATTCGGCGTCGGGAGCGCGGCGGCACGCGATTTGATTGGGGAATTCGGCAGCTTAGATAAACTTTCCAATGCGACGATTGAAGACCTTCAAGGGGTGTCGGACGTGGGCGAGAAAACTGCGCGGCGAATCCGTGAATTCTTCGACGACGCGGACAATCGCAAAATATTGGCGGAGCTTAAGGAGGCAGGTTTGACAATGGAACAGGAACAACAAATCGCGGCGGAAGGCTCGGCGATAGCGGGCAAAACGTTCGTGTTGACGGGCAAGTTGATTAAGTACACCCGCGACGCGGCGGGCAAACTCATCGCGGCGCACGGCGGCATAGTCAAGAGCACGGTCAGCAAGAATACCGATTACGTCATTGCGGGCGACAAGGCAGGTGCCAAACTTTCCAAGGCGTGGGAGCTTGGCATTACGATTTTGTCCGAGGACGAATTTGAACAACTTTTGACGAGCGAACAAAATTGAGGGGCGCGAGGCAATATTGGCGTGCGATTGTCACCGACTGCGACGCGGCGATTGCGCTCAATCCCAATGACGCCTCGACGTATTACAATCGCGGTGTCGCCGGCATTGATTCAGAGCAGTATGCGCAGGCGATTCAAAATTTCGATAAAGCGTTGGAGCTCAATCCGAATTACGATGAAGCTTATAGGAATCATGAGCTTTGCTTTGAAAGGCTTTCGGAGCAAGACGAAGCAAGCGTTGACGAAAATATCCCGCCTTACGTGCGTCAAGTGCGCGAACAAAATATTCGAGACCATTCGCGAGCTTTGAAACTCAATCCGAACGACGCAATGACGTATAACAATCGTGGAGCAGAATACGCTGCCTTGGGGAAGAATCGGGCAGCACTGCGGGATTATAACCGAGCGATTCGGCTTGCGCCAAACAAATCCATGTTGCACAAGAATCGCGCCCTCACTTACAAAAGATTGAAGCAATACGACGAAGCAATTCAAGACTTGAGCAAAGCTCTTGCGCTTAATCCGAACGATGCCTTTGCGTACAACGAACGCGGAAGCATTTATTTTGAGCTGGAAAAATATGAGCAGGCGATTCAAGATTTCGATAAGGTAATCGAGTTCAAAGACTTTTATGAGCCTGATGCTTATCGGCGGCGCGGAAATGCTTATTTGAAGCTTGAGCAATATGAACGGGCGATTAGGGATTATAACGAAGCCGTCAAGATTAATTTGGTTGACGAGGAGTCTTATCTTAATTGCGCATATTGTTGGCAGAAGCTTGGAAATGAGGCAGAAGCTAAAGCCGCCTTAGAAGGAGCAGAAAAGACGCGTGATTTACGCCGTGAAATTTTTGGAGGCGAACAATGAAAATCATCGTGGCGACGGACAGTTTCAAAGGCTCGTTGACAAGCTTGGAGGCGGGCGCGGCGGCTCGTGACGGAATTTTATCGGCAATGCCGACCGCGCAGGTTAAAGTTTTCCCGTTGGCTGACGGCGGCGAGGGTACCTGTCGGGCGATAATCGCGGGGCTGGGCGGCAAGCTTCAATCCGTCGAAGTCACAAATCCTTTGGGCGGCAAAGTCACGGCGGAGTTCGGCGAGGTGCCCGATAAAAAATTAGCCGTTATCGAAATGGCGACAGCGGCGGGGCTTACGTTGGTGCCCGAAAGTCAACGCAACCCGCTCAACACCACGACTTACGGCGTCGGCGAAATGATACTGCGTGCCGTGCGCGACGGTTGCCGCGAATTCGTTATCGGTATCGGCGGCAGTGCGACCAACGATTGCGGGCTGGGCATGTTGACGGCTCTGGGTTACAATTTCAACGCGGGGATTTTCGGGCGCGATTTGGCGAACGTCACGACGATTGACGCTTCAAACGTTCCGCCCGAATTGCGCGATTGTACGTTCAAAATCGCCTGCGACGTGACAAATCCCTTGACGGGCGAAAACGGTTGCTCGGCGGTCTACGCTCCGCAGAAGGGCGCGACGCTACAAATCGTCTCCGATATGGACGCGTGGATTAAAAATTTCGGCGAACTTAGCGCGGCGTTCCTTAAGCTCGATAAAGTTTCTGTGGCGGGTGACGGCGCGGCGGGCGGTTTGGGCTTTGCGTTCAGAGCGTATCTGCGCGGGGAGCTTGTGTCGGGCGTCGAATTGGTTTTGGACGCTTTGAATATCGCCGAGGACTTGAAGTCCGCCGACGTATTGATAACCGGCGAGGGGCGGCTCGATTTTCAAACCGCGCAGGGCAAAGCACCTTCGGGCGTGGCGAAACTTGCCAAGCGGCTTAATCCGAATATAATAACAATCGGGCTGGGCGGGAGCGTGGCTGACGTATCGGACGAGGCGGGGCTTGACGCGACCTTTGCGATACTGCGCACGCCGCTAACCTTAGCCGAAGCAATGCGCAAAGCTGTAACCGCGCAAAATATTTTCGAGACCGTCAAGCAAATCATGAAGCTCTTGGCGCGTCGGAAGAAGTAAGGAGAAATTTTCATGAACATTGAAACAAAGTGCATCAACGCGATTCGGGTATTGTCGGCGGACATGATTCAGCGTGCCAAGTCGGGTCATCCCGGCATGCCGCTGGGAGCCGCGCCGACGGCTTACGAATTGTGGGCGCACCACATGAATCACAATCCGAAAAATCCCGCGTGGGCTAATCGCGACCGATTCGTTTTGTCGGGCGGTCATGCCTCGGCGATGCTCTATTCGCTCTTGCACTTCTTCGACTACGGGCTTACGCTTGACGACATTAAGCAATTCAGGCAGGAAGATTCTTTGACGCCGGGGCATCCCGAATACGGGCGCACGGCGGGCGTCGAGGCTACGACCGGACCGCTCGGAGCGGGCTTGGGCATGGGCGTCGGCATGGCTATGGCTGAGGCTCATCTGGCGGCGATTTTCAACAAGCCCGACTTCCCGATTGTCGACCATTACACGTTCGTGCTTTGCGGCGACGGCTGTTTAATGGAGGGCATTTCCTCCGAGGCGTTGTCTTTGGCGGGGCATTTGGGGCTTGGCAAGCTGATTGTCCTTTACGACAGCAACCGCATTTCAATCGAAGGCTCCACCGATTTGACGTTCACGGAGGACGTTGCTCAACGCGTGGCAGCGTTCGGCTTCCAGACGCTGACGGTTGAGGACGGCAACGACCTTGCGGCAATCGGCGCGGCTGTCGAGGCGGCTAAGGCTGATAAAACGCGCCCGTCGTTCATAACCGTAAAGACCGAAATCGGCTACGGCAGCCCCAAGCAAGGTTCGGCGTCTTCGCACGGTGAGCCGCTCGGTGAGGATAATGTTATCGCGCTCAAAAAAAATCTCGGCTGGGACGCGCCCGAAGAAACGTTCAACATTCCCGCCGACGTTTACGAACATTATCGCGCCCTTGCCGACAGGGGTGCTCAAGCCGAGGCGCAATGGGATAAGCTCTTCGCCGACTACGCCGCGCAGTTCCCCGACGATAAAAAGCTTTGGGATAAATATCACGCGCCGCTTGACGCCGAGGCTCTTTGGAACGACGAAAACTTTTGGCGCGTCGACGATAAGCCGCAAGCCACTCGCGCCGCTTCGGGCAACATCATCAGCTATCTTAAAGACCTCCTGCCGAATTTGATTGGCGGCAGTGCCGACCTCGGTCCGTCGAACAAGACGATTCTCAAGGGCGCGGGCGACTTCGGCAAGGACAACTACGGCGGGCGGAATTTGCGTTTCGGCGTGCGCGAAATGGCTATGGCGGCGGCGACCAACGGCTTGCTGTTGCACGGCGGGCTTATCCCCTACTGCGCGACGTTCTTTGTCTTCAGCGATTATCTTAAGCCGATAGTTCGTATCGCGTCGCTGATGAAAATCCCGACGATTTACGTTTTCAGCCACGATTCGATTGGCGTCGGCGAGGACGGTCCCACGCACGAGCCGATTGAACAGTTGGCGATGTTCCGCGCTCAACCGAATTTGAACGTGTTCAGAGCGGCGGACGCGGTCGAGACGGCGGCGGGCTGGTATTTGGCACTGACGAGCAAGACAACACCGACGGCTTTAATCCTGACGCGGCAGACGGTTCCTGCAATCGCCGGTTCAAGCCGCGAGGCACTCAAGGGCGGCTACGTCATATCTGAGGCGGCGGGCGACTTGCGCGGAATTTTAATCGCGACGGGTTCGGAGGTTTCGACGGCACTGGAGGCGCAGGCTTTACTTGCCGAGGAAAAAATCTTCGTACGCGTGGTGTCAATGCCTTGCCAAGAGCTGTTCGACGCCCAAAGCGCGGAGTACAAGGAAAGCGTCCTGCCTAAGGCGATTCGTGCGCGTGTGGCTGTCGAGGCGGCTTGCGACTTCGGTTGGGGCAAATACGTCGGGCTTGACGGCGCAACCGTCACCATGAAGAATTTTGGCGCGTCGGCTCCCGCGCAGGTGCTCTTTAAGAAATTCGGCTTCACCGCCGCCAACGTCGCCGCGACTTTTAAGACACTCCTTTAAGCGGCAAACTGTTCGGTCGTGCTCCAAACGGGGCGCGGCTTTTTTTATGCCTTGCCACGCCGCCGCCGACTTTGCTATAATTTCCACATAAACTTTGCAAGGAGTGATAAGTTTGTTCGGATTCTTGAAGGGAATTACCAAAAGATTTTTGGGCGACAACAACGACAAGGAGATAAAGCGGCTGCAAAAGACGGTTGACAAGATAAACGCGCTGGAGGCGGGCTTGCAAGACCACACGGACGACAAGCTTGCCGGCATGACGGATACCTTTCGCGAGCGACTTCAAGCGGGCGAGACGTTGGAAGACATACTGCCTGAAGCGTTTGCGGTATGCCGTGAGGCGTCGCGGCGCGTACTGGGTATGAGGCATTTCGACGTTCAGCTTATGGGCGGCATGTGTCTGCACGAAGGCAAAATCGCGGAGATGAAGACCGGCGAAGGTAAAACACTCGTGGCGACGTTGCCCGTCTACCTCAACGCGCTGAGCGGCAAAGGCGTCCATATGGTCACCGTCAACGATTACCTTGCCCGCCGAGACTCGGAATGGATGGGGCGGCTTTATCAGTTCCTGGGCTTGAGCGTCGGCTTGATTCTGCACGATATGGACTTCCCCGAACGCAAGCACTCCTATAACTGCGACGTGACGTTCGGCACCAATAACGAATTCGGCTTTGACTACCTGCGCGATAACATGGTCGTGCACGAGGAGCAAATGGTTCAACGCCCGCTCCATTACGCCATTGTCGACGAGGTTGACTCAATCCTAATCGACGAGGCACGCACGCCGCTAATCATCAGCGGACCCGGCGCGAAGTCTACGGAAATGTACGCGGTCATGGCGCGGGCGGTACAAAATCTGCGCGAGGGCGAGGATTACAAGGTCGACGAAAAACAAAAGACCGTCGCGCCCAATGATGAGGTCGTCCCGAAGATTGAACGCATCTTGGGCATTCAAAACCTCTATGCGCCCGAAAATATCGAACTTAGCCACTGCTTCACAATGGCGTTGCGGGCTAAGGCTCTCATGAAACGCGACCGCGATTACGTTGTGCGCAACGACGAGATTATAATCGTCGACGAATTCACGGGGCGGCTCATGACGGGGCGCAGATATTCCGACGGGCTTCATCAAGCCATCGAGGCTAAGGAGGGCGTCAAGATTCAGCGCGAGTCTCAAACTTTGGCGACGATAACTTTCCAGAATTATTTCCGCATGTACGATAAGCTTGCGGGCATGACGGGTACCGCCAAGACCGAGGAGGACGAATTCCTCAAGATTTACAAGCTGCCCGTGATTGTGATACCGACGAATAAGCCTGTGCGCCGCGTCGACCACCCCGACGTTGTCTACAAGAACAAACGCGCCAAGTATCGCGCCGTCACGAACACGGTCGAGCAAGTTCACGCCAAAGGTCAGCCCGTATTAATCGGCACCACGTCGATTGAACAGTCTGAGGAGCTTAGCGGCTACCTCCGCAAGCGCGGCATACCTCACAGCGTCCTTAATGCGAAGTTTCACGAAAAGGAAGCTCAAATCGTGGCGGACGCGGGGCAACGTGACGCCGTAACAATCGCGACGAACATGGCGGGGCGCGGCACCGATATTAAGCTCGGCGAGGGCGTCCCCGAATTGGGCGGGCTGTTCATAATCGGCACGGAGCGGCACGAATCGCGGCGAATCGATAATCAGCTGCGCGGGCGTTCGGGGCGTCAAGGAGACCCCGGCGAATCGCGGTTTTACATATCGTTGGAAGATGATTTAATGCGGCTGTTCGCGTCGGAGACAATCGGCAAAGTCATGGACAAACTCGGCATGGAGGAAGACGAGCCGATTGAACACACGCTGATAACCAAATCGATTGAGCACGCGCAGAAAAAAGTTGAGGCGCGGAACTTCGACATTCGCAAGCACGTGCTGGAGTATGATGACGTAATGAATCAGCAGCGCGAGATAATGTACGGCGAGCGGCGAAAGATTTTGCGCGGAGAAAATTTACGGGACAATATTCGCGGCATGGTCAATCACATAATCAAGGAGGAAATGAATCAGTACGCGAACGAAAAGCTTTACCCCGAAGAGTGGCAACTTGACGAGCTGATTAAAGACGCGGAGAAAATCTTTGCGCCGCCCGGAGCTTTAAAGGTATCGGAGCTGGAAAAGCTTAGCCGCGACGAACTTAAGGAACACTTGGAAAAATTGGCGGAGGACACCTACAAACAGCGCGAACACATGTTCAGCGAGCCGATTATGCGTGATTTGGAAAAGGTCGTGATGTTGCGAATCGTCGACAACAAGTGGATGGAGCACCTCGACCATATGGACATGTTGCGCGAAGGAATCAATCTGCGGGCATACGGGCAACGCGCACCGCTGGTTGAATACAAGATTGAGGCTTTGGCGATGTTCGAGGAAATGGAGGGCGCAATCCAAGACCAAATCGCGACGACGATGTATCACGTGGCATTTGTGCAGAACGCGCCGCCGCCCGCCGAGGAGGAAGAAGAAACTCCGCCTGAACCTTCGCCGCAAGAAATAAAAGCCGCCGAGGACGCCGTCCGCCGCGAACAATCGAAGGTTGAAGATCGCTTGCAAACTGCGCGGGCGTCTCACGGCGACGAAGTTTCCCCCGCCGAAGCTCAGAAACGTGCCAAGACCGCCGACGGCAAAAAAATAGGGCGCAACGACCCTTGTCCGTGCGGCTCCGGCAAAAAATATAAAAACTGTTGCGGACGCAATAAGTAGGATGTTTTTAATGTGGCAGGAAATCAAAAATTTTCAACCCAAGCTGATTTTGGACTGCGGCGGCAACATCGGTTGTGCGGCGTCTACTTCGCGAACAAATATCCGACCGCGCAGATTTACTCTGTCGAGCCCGAACATTATAACTTCAAGCTCCTAATGTTCAACACGGCTTTTTATGACCACATTCACCCGCTTAAGTCCGCGCTTTGGGACAAGGAAACGTTTATCCGCATCAACGAACAAAAAGAGTTCAACCCGCTGGGTTTCATGACGTTCGAGACAACCGCTGACGACCCCGACGCATTCAAGACGACGACCGTTGGCAAGCTCCTTTCTGATTCGGGTTTCGACGAACGACTGCATGAAACGCGGTTGCTCACATGAATTTTTTAAGGCAGTTGCAAAATATAATTGGTTCTTCGCGTTCCGAGGCGAAAATCTGATTTTCATACGCGAAAGCCTTATGACGTAAGGGAGGGGGATTTACGATGTTTGACATTGCCAAGCGCAACGAACAGGGGCTTTTGGTCTACGACCACGAGGCGGTTCGCAATTTCTGCACAGAAAAAGAAAACGCCCTCGATGATGAGTTCATGGAAAAATTTCGTGCGCTTTTCGACCGTCGCGACAGAGGCGAAATTTCTCAGGAAGAATGCAATCGTTTGTATGAGGAATTGGATAACGAATGGTTGGAAGCCGCCGAGCGACTCTATGACGAAGAATTTGGCACTCAACCCGAAAAAACTTCCGAAGAAAAATTTTTTGCGCCGCCCGCTTTGGCGACAGCTTAAGAGGAAAAAATTTTGTACAGTATTACTTTTTACGAGGACAAAAAAGGTTGCTCGCCCGTTCGCGATTATACAAATCAACTTGCTGTCAGGAATGACAAAAACAGTCAAATTAAATTTCGACAGATAAAAAGATGTGTAAAATTCCTTACAGAACACGGCACATGGATTGGCGAGCCTGTCGTTAAGCACGTCAAAGGCGAAATTTGGGAATTGCGCCCCCTGCGTGACAGGATTTTATTTGCGGCGTGGGTCGGTGATTCATTCGTACTGTTGCATACCTTCCTTAAGGAGACGCAGAAGACGCCGCCCGAAGAAATAGAAAAAGCCGAACGCGAGCTTGCAGACTTCAAGGAGCGTTTCGGCTGAAGTTCAAAGTTTGATGCCCAAATCCCACGAGGCGGGCCAATAAGTTTCGGCGATGTCGAGGATTGGCGGAACCAGTTCCTCGACGTTTTTTATTTTACGGAGCCGCCATTCGTCGCCGCGCCTGTCGAATTCCAAAACGAAATTCAGCGTATCAATCATGCGCCCGTAGCTTGAGCCGTCGCCGACCATTTTGACCGCAAGCGTCGCGGTATCGCCCGAAATATTTTCTTCGCCGAAATCTGCGCGGACGGCTTTAAGCAGTCTGTCGAGTTCGGCGGCAAGAAATTTAATCGGCGTCTTGGCAAAAGTGTCGGCGTCGCGAAAACTTCCGTCGAAATAGGCGGCAATGACTTTACTAATCAAGCCGAGGTGCACGCCGCGAAATTTGTCGTTGTAAATGCGCAGAATCCGCGAGCCGAACTTGAAAAACAAATCGTGCGGATAGAGCTTGTGGAATTTGGCGCAGTTATCGGCGAGGAAATCGGTTGCCTCGTCGTAGCCGACATTCATCAGCGTTTTCAAGTCGACGCGGGCGGCAAAGGTCTCGGCGTCGCGGCTACTTATCGCCGTCAAAATGCGTTTCAATTCGTCGTGCGGTGTATCAATCATTCCTCATTCCTCATTCCTCATTCCTAAATCCTAATTGACTTTGTGGCGGCGGCATTTTAAAATCGGCTTGATTGGGGGCGATTTTATGAACGATAACGACGACGCGAAAACGTCCGCGCAGAGTGACTACCGCGAGGGCGACGCAAGATTTGATGTAACTTCGCTCGACGAGGTCAAGGACGAAAACGGCAACGGGATTTTTCACATGACGACGCGGTACAAATGGATACTTGCGCTGTCGATACTGATTTTGTTCGCGGCGAGCGTGCTGATTTATTCGGCGTACATGAACGCGTTGGTCGTCGAAGTGTGGCAAATCGCGATTTGGAGCGTGTGTTGGTTGCTTGGCGTCTACGCCGTCGTAAAAAAATCGTTGGCGGCGTTGATTCTGAACTTAATCTTATTTTTCGGCGTATCGCTGATACCCGCGTGGCAATCGGCGCACGAAAACTTTCAATCGGTGTTCAAACTGTTTTTCGACTGACAAAAAAATTTCCCTCCCGAATTTTGGGGAGGGTTTTTTTATGAGCTTTTGGGAAAAGTTATCGGTTGGTTTGAACGGTGCCGCCGAACGTCTTCGATCATGAATAAGCCTCCTCCGCCTCCGCGACCAGTCGGCGGATTATTTCCCTGACCGGCAAAATTTCCTTGATTCGCGGCATGTATTCGCCCGTGAAGACCAAGCCCGTTTCCAAATCGCCCTGCTGCGCCCGTATCAACGCCCGAACTATGCAGAAATTGTGCTTGCAAGCCTTAAGACACGAGTCACAAGTCTTCGGCGGCACGCGACCTGCCATTACGCGCTTTGAGAACGGCGTCCGCACTGCGCGTCCCGGCAAGCCGACCGGGCTTTCAATCACGACGACATCTTCGGGTTGCGACTTCAAATAATATTCCTTCAAGCTCGGTGCGCCGTTCGCCTCCAAACTTGCCGCGAAACGTGAGCCCATTTGTACGCCGTTCGCGCCCATTTTCAACACGTCGGCTATATCCTTGCCCGTTAGCACGCCGCCCGCCGCTATCACGGGGATTTGGACTGCCGCACGTATCGGCTCAATCAGCTCGCGGACTGATATGTCTGTGCCGAGGGGTCCGCCCGCCTCTTTGCCCTCCACGACTACCGCCGCCGCGCCAAGCTTTTGCGAAATTTTTGCCAGCTTGACGGAGGAAACTATCGGGACTATCGGCGTGCCGGATTCTCTGCCCAGCCCGAAAATATCGCGTGAAAACCCCGCACCCGCAACTATCAGGTCAATGCCCGCGTCCATTGCCGTGCGAACTATGCCGAAGAAATCACTCGCCGCGACCATTATGTTTATTCCGATTATGCCGTCGGTCAGCGAACGCGCCATTTCTATTTCGTAGCGTAATTCTTCATGAGCCATGCCCGACGCCGCGATTAGTCCGATGCCGCCCTCTTTGGCTACCGCCGCCGCCAGCCGCCCCGTCGACAAACGTATCGCCATGCCGCCCTGCACGATTGGGATTTTCGCTGTCTTATTGCCTATTTTAAGTTCCGGTAGTCTCACGGATAATCCTCCAGGGGAATAGAACTGGGGAGCAAGGAGTAGCCTCTTTTCTACTAATCCCTACTCCCCAATGACTAATTCTTAATCAAGCGTTGGTTTCTCCGTCTATGTACTTAACGACATCTTCCACGGTCTTGATTTTCTCTGCTTTCTCGTCGGGGATTTCGATATTGAATTCTTCCTCGAACGCCATAATCAATTCGACAATGTCCAGAGAGTCCGCACCCAAGTCGTCGACGAACGTTGAGCTCATCTGAATTTCTTCCTCTTCGACGCCAAGCTGTTCCTTAACGATTTTCTTTACCCTATCAAATGTTGACACTTAACAATCATCCTTTCGTTATATTCGGCAAAAAGTTTGTGCCGCTTGCAATGAATTCCCGTTCACATGACGAGTCCGCCGTCGACCGAAAGCACTTGCCCCGTGATATACGCCGCCTCGTCAGATACCAGGAATGCCACCGCGTTTGCAACGTCTTCGGGCGTGCCCGCTCTGCCGACGGGTATCTCCGACAACATTGCCGCCTTGACCTTTTCGGAAAGCGCGGCTGTCATGTCGGTATCAATCATTCCCGGCGCGACCGCGTTGACCGTCACGCCCCGCGACGCCAATTCCCGTGCCGCCGACTTCGTAAAGCCGATTATGCCCGCCTTTGCCGCCGCGTAGTTCGTTTGGCTTATGTTGCCCTTTAGCCCGACAACGCTTGCCATGTTCACAATTCGCCCGCCGCGTTGCCGCATCATGAGCTTTGTAACCGCCTTCGTGCAGTTGAACACGCCCTTAAGATTCGTGGCGATAACCTTGTCGAAGTCGTCCTCGCTCATTTTGAGCAAGAGATTGTCGCGGGTAATGCCGGCGTTGTTGATTAAAATGTCCAGGCGTCCCCATTCGTCGACGACCTGTTTAACCAGCTCCGTCACGACAGCAAGGCTTGACACGTCGCCTTGAACGAGCATTGCCGCGCCGCCTTGAGCCTCAATCGCGCTTTTGACTTCCTCGGCTTTTGCAACGTTGCTTGAGAAATTCAGCGCGACCTTTGCGCCGTCCGCCGCCAAGCGAAGTGCTATTGCCCGCCCTATGCCGCGTGAGCCGCCCGTCACCAACGCCACTTTGCCCGATAAGTTTAAACTCATTACAACCTTTCGCCTCCCGTTTGCAGAATATAGCACAAAGATTTTAGCTTGTCTACAATTTTCAAGCGCGAATGAATTCCTGCAACGCCGCGTAGAGCTGTTCGGGGTCGGCGGGCTTAGTCAAATGCGCGTTCATGCCGGCTTTCAAGGAGCGTTGAACGTCCTCGTCGAAGGCGTTCGCCGTCATTGCGATTATCGGCACGGTTTTTGCGTCGGGGTGATTCGACGCACGTATCGCCACCGTCGCCTCCAAGCCGTCCATGACGGGCATTCTTATATCCATTAAAATTGCGTCGTAGAAACCCGGCGGCGACGCGGTGAATTTCTCCACGGCGATTTTCCCGTTTTCCGCGTGGTCTGAAACCATGCCGCGCATTTCCAATATCATCATCATTATTTCCGCGTTGACGGGCATGTCCTCCACGACCAGGATATTGCGCCCCTCCAGCTCGACGGCTTTTTTTTCGGGCAAGATTTGCTTTTTGCGGTGGAAGGCTTGCTGGAATTCGTAAAGCGCATTTGTCGCGGCAAGCGGTTTCGACATGAACATATCGACGCCCGCCGCCAATGCCTCCTCCTCGACCTCGTACCAATCGTAAGCCGTCAGCACGATAACCGTTGTCTCGTCGCCCAAAATCTTCCGAATTTCGCGGGTAGTCTCTATGCCGTCGGGTTCCTCCATAAGCCAATCGACCAGAATCAGATTGTAGTCCTCTTGGCGGGCGTGACGCAACTTTATCCGCTCCAAAGCCTCCTTGCCGCCCGCGCAGGTGTCCGCCGTTATCCCGACTTCGCCGAGCACCGATTTGGCGTGTTCGCGGGCAAGCGGTTCGTCGTCGATTATCAGCACGGAAAAATCTTGCGGGCGCATTTCGCGAGTATCGTCGTCGTCTCCGCGAGCAGAGTCTTTGAGCGGCAAGTTGACTACAAACTCCGTCCCGACGCCCTTTTCCGAATCGACCGCTATCGAGCCGTTCATCATCTGCACGATATTTTTGGTGATGGCAAGCCCCAAGCCCGACCCGCCGTAGCGCGAGGTGGTGGTATCGTCTTCCTGCGTGAACGGCTCAAAAATCCTCGGCAGATAATCCTTGCTCATGCCGACGCCCGTATCCTTTATGGTGAAACGGAAATTCGACTGCCCGTCGTACTGCGCGGTACACTCAATCAGCAGCGACACCTTGCCGCCCGCGTCCGTGAACTTGACCGCGTTGCTCAAAATATTTATCAGCACCTGCTCAAGCTTTGTGTCGTCGCCGATATAATATTTGCCGATGTCGCCCTTCATTTCGCAGGAATAAGTTAAGCCCTTTTCCTGACACTGCCCGTCAATCAGCGTGTTAATCTGGTAGACGAAGGACGTAAACGAAAATTCCTCGTTGCGGAAGCTCATGCGCCCCGATTCGATTCGGCTCATGTCGAGGATGTCGTTGATAATCGACAGCAAGTAGCGTGCGCTCGTCCCGATTTTTTCCAGGTGGTCTTTAATCGTCGGCGTCAAACCGGGGTCGTGGAGCGCGATATTGTCCAGCCCGATAATGGCGTTCATGGGCGTGCGGATCTCGTGGCTCATGCGCGACAGAAAGGCGGTTTTGGCAACGTTCGCCTGTTTAGCCTCGTTTAGCGCGGTTTTAAGGCGCGTGTTCTGTTCGATTTGCTTTTGCTGAATTTCGGTCGTGTCGCTTTTGAGCAAAATGAAAAAATCTGCGCGGGGGTCTATGGCGTAAAAGTCCAGCCGCTTGTAGAAAATCTCACCGCCGATATTGCAGGCAATGTTGACGACGTAAGGCTCCGTGCCCTTAACTTTGGCGCGAATCGTCGAGAGCTTAAGGGCGTCGGAAAGCGTCGCTTTCAAATCGTCGTCGCCGACCAAAACCGGCAGGACTTGATTTTTAAGATAAGCGTCGTAGCGACCTTCGCGGGTGACGGGGAAGATTGAGCCTTTGCCGATAAGCGCGGTGTCGCCGACGACCACGCTGTAGTTGTCGTTGGAAAGGTAGGCTACCATGTCGAATTGACGCGCCAGAATTTTTTCCAGCAATGCGCCCTCGACTTTTTCCTTACCCGCCTCCTGCTCCGCGATAAAAATTATAATCTCGTTACTAATCGGGTGCCGCGTGAAGACCGCCCTATAACTCACGTAGCAATAATGCCCGTCCTTGCGCCGTGAAAACAGATACATCGACAGTTGCGTTTCACCGCGCAGGAAACGGGCTTTGATATTTTCTGCGTCGAACGTCTCTATAAACGCCGCCCGTTCCTCCGCTATCGGATAGTTCGCCGCCCGCAAGTTTATCAGCTCGGAATAAGGGCGAATCACCGAATCGGTACCGAACAAGTCTTTGCCCTGCATATCCTCGACCTTGTTACGGGTGAGGTTGGCGCGGAACATCGAAAGCGTCCGTTCGCCGGCGCGATAGAAATTGTCGCCTATGCTCATGTAAGTCGATTGGAGCCTCTGAGCGTAAACTTTAAGCGAAGTCACATCAAAGTAAGTGCAATAGACGTAGTGTTCACCGAAGTCGTCAATGAACGTGAAAGTCACATTGCACCAGACGATATTGCGCTTGGCGGTCACGTGGCGGATAGTTAAATTTTTGGTGCTGTCCTCCGAGGCGCGGCGGCGGAGCATTCGGCGCACGGCAAGGCGGTCGTCGGGGTGAGTGAAGATAACAACGCTGCGCCCGTTCAACAGCTTCATGACGTTACCGACGCTGCACTGCATAAGACGCGCGAAACTCTTAGACACGTACACGGCTTCAAAGCGTCCGTCGTTACGTTCGCGCAGGAGGAGATTCGCGCCTTCCATCTTACGAATCGTCTGCAGAAATTGATTCCGCGCAGATTCCTTGTCATAGGTCTTAGTCGAAACGTTTGCTTTGTCGGACGGCAAGGTATTGTTCATTTATCTGCCTCTCCTTCAAAAAATTTGGCGTCAAGACTCTTTCCGAATCTCGACGCCCATTATAGCAGGTATCGGCTTTTTGTGCGAACGTTTTTTCACATTGAACAGATTCGCTGCCGTATCAATGCCTCAAAGAAATACTTTGGTGAAGTACTCACGACCTAAGAGGTCGGAGCTTCCAAAATCAACGTGGTTGCGCTTATGCGTCTTATTTCCTCTCATACAGGCTTTAGTTTCCGCAATTCATCCCGCCACCTTCAAAGATGGGAGAATTCTTGCGCAAAGAGATTAAAAATTTATTTGTAAGCGATTCAGTAATTTTCGGCGGTAATCTCGAAGAAAGCGAGCGGGTGCTTGCAAACGGGGCAAAGGTCGGGGGCTTGCGTGCCGACGACGATGTGTCCGCAATTTCTGCACTCCCAAACTTGAACGCCCGCCTTTTTGAATACCTCTTGCATTTCGACGTTCTTCAAGAGCTTGCGATAACGCTCCTCGTGGTGCTTTTCAATCTTGGCGACGCCGCGGAATTGCTCCGCAAGTTCGGGGAAGCCCTCCTCGTCAGCCTCACGCGCCATCCGCGCATACATATCCGTCCACTCGAAGTTTTCGCCGTCAGCCGCGTGCAGAAGATTCTCCTCGACAGTGCCCAATTCGCCCAGAGCCTTGAACCAAAGCTTGGCGTGTTCCTTTTCGTTATCGGCGGTCTTGAGGAAAAGCGCAGCGATTTGCTCATAGCCGTTCTTTTTGGCGACGGACGCATAGTAGGTATATTTATTGCGCGCCTGCGATTCGCCCGCGAACGCCTCCCAAAGATTTTTCTCGGTCTTGGTGCCGGCGTAGGGATTTTTGGACGCGGGAGCCTCGACGACCTTTTCAAAATCGGTGGAGGGGTGCTTACACAGCGGACAAACGGCGGGAGGCTCGTCGCCCTCGTGCACGTAGCCGCAAATCCTGCAAATCCATTTGGTCTTGCCCGAAGCTTTGACGGCGGGTTTGGGCTTGATGTTCGCCTGATAGAAATTGTACGTCGCGGAGGGAACGTCGGAGAGCTTTTCCATGTCGACGACCTCGGCGATAAAAATGCTGTGCGTGTCAAGCTCCACCTGCTGAATGACGTTCGCGCTTATGTAGGAATTCGTGCCTTCGGTTACGGCAAGCGTGCCGTTGGCGGTGCGCTTTACCTTGTCGAAGTCGGCGAACTTGTTGACGTTCTTGCCGCTTTGGAAGCCGAAATGCTTAAACAGGTCAAAGGTTGCCGCCTCACTGATTATCGACACGGTGAATTTCTTCGTCTTGGCGATGATGTCGTGCGTGAAGTTGGATTTATTCACGGCGATAGAAATCCTGTCCTTAGTAATGGGCGCGGCGGTTACCTGCGTCACGGTGTTGATAATGCAGGCGTTATCCTTAGTGCCGTCGTTCGCGCTCAACACGAACAGCCCGTATTGGACGTTAAACAAAACTTTGCTGTCCATTAAAGTCACCTCTCCTAAAATTTTCTACATGGTATCAAAAAAAATCCTCCGTCGCAAGTTCATAAGGCAGAGGTTTATTTTTTTCGTTTCGTAAGCCGTTGCAGATGAATTTTTATTTGCCCATTGCTTGAAGGCACATATCACGAAAATGTTTCGCAAATCCACTATTCGGATTGAGCTCAATAGACTTATTGTAATCTTGAACAGCCCGCTCGTATTGCTGTAAATCGGAATAGAGACCACCTCGATTGTAGTAATATTTTGCATCATTCGGATTTTCTTTAATCTGTCGCGTGTACTCGTCAATTTTTTGTTTCAAATCTTCTTTACCATCCATAAGAATCATTCCCAAAATTTTTGCCGAAATTATATCAAAGCGGCTTAAACCAAATAATATCCCCGGCAAGGTCGCAGGGGATATTGTTTAGTTTACAAAATCTTCGACAGAAAGGCGCGGGTGCGTTCCTCTTTAGGATGCTCGAAAACTTCTTTGGGCTTGCCTTGTTCGACGATATAGCCGCCGTCGACGAACAATAAACGCGTGCCGACTTCGCGGGCGAATCCCATTTCGTGCGTGACGACTATCATGGTCATTCCGCGTTCGGCGAGGCGTTGCATAACGTCGAGGACTTCGCCGACCATTTCGGGATCCAATGCGCTCGTCGGCTCGTCGAAGAGCATAACTTTAGGTTGCATGGCAAGGGCGCGGGCTATGGCGACACGTTGTTGTTGCCCGCCCGATAATTGGTTCGGATAAGCCGACGCCTTATCGCCCAAGCCGACTCTGTCCAATAAGTCTTGCGCGGTCTGCTCGGCGCGTGAACGTTCAATCTTGCGAACCTTCATTGGCGCGAGGGTGATGTTGTCGATAACGGTCATGTGCGGGAAGAGGTTAAAGCGTTGAAAAACCATGCCGACTTCCTCGCGGACTTTGTTGATATTGGCGTCGCTGTCCATAGGAATTCCGTCGACGGTGATTGTGCCGCCCGTCGGCTCCTCCAAAAAATTTATGCAACGCAGGAGCGTCGACTTGCCTGAACCGCTCGGACCGATAATGACGACGACCTCGCCCTCGTCAATGTGCAGGTCAATGCCCTTTAGGACGTGCAGGTCGCCGAAAGATTTCTTTAAGCCCTTAATCTCAATCATGACGCGTCACCCTCAGCTGCCGAGGTTACCGACTTGATTAACCGACGTGTCAAGCATACTGTCCTGCGCCAAAACCGCCTTGGCGTTCGTCTCGTACATGCGATGATTGTGAATCAGCTCAACCATTTCCGTAACTATCGACGTATTGGACTTTTCCAAGGAACCTTGAAGGATTTCGCCGGACGCGGGGCGCGGTTGCATATTCGGATCCAAAAGGCGCGGCTGAACGTCCTGCCCGACCGCCTGCGCTTCGGGGTCATTGCCCTCATTATCCGCAACGAGGTAGTAAAGATTATCGCCCTGCTTTTGCGTGGCAAGCCGATTGCCAAACTCCACAAGCTGAATCTGCGCAAGGACTTGTTGCCCGTCCATATTGCCGCCCGCCTCAAGACGATTGGTCTGTTCGTTGAGCTGAACTTCATTGCCGGGGACGGAGACAGTACCGTTGCCCGTGACGATAACCCGCGAATCGGGGATGTTGGCGGGAATGCGAATCGGGTTGCCCTGCGTGTCGAGCAGATTGTAGCCGCGAATGTCTTGCAGGTAGCCCTCGGCATTTTTGAAAAAGGCACCGTTGCGGGTGTAGCGCACGCCGTCGGGCGTCTGAACCGCAAAGAAGCCGTCGCCCACAATCGCCAAATCGTAGGTGTTGCCCGTCGACTCAAGTGCGCCCTGTTCGTAATTGACGGCAATCTCGTCGATGTAGTCGCCCAAGCCCAGTTCGCCAATATTCGGGCGATAAAACGGGTCGGCGTTGAAACCCTTAATCTGCGTGACGTCCTCGCGGGAAGTGCCCAATTCAGCCAGCGAATTGAACGGAGCCACGCTCAAGCCGACAGTGCCGCCTTCCTCGAAGTCGTTGACGCGTTTAATCAGCAGGGTATGAAATTCCTTGTGAATGGTCACGTCGCGTTTGAAGCCCGTAGTATCGGCGTTGGCGATATTGTTGGCGATAACGTCGGTGCGTTTCTGCTCGCTAATCATGCCGGTCGCCGCCGTATAAAGTCCGCGCCACATTTACATATCACTCTCCCAATTTGAAATTTGTTATATGTCGTCGATGATGTTGCTGTGTTCAATCCGCCAATTTAAAAGAATTGTAACAGTCTCGTATCGTTTGCGTTTGAATGTGCTATTGTCTGAAGTAGCTCAGCCTTGTTTGGGATAACCGGCGGCAACCGCCACTTGAGCACCGTGAGCGAATATTTTATCGCAACCTTCGACTTTGAACAATTCAATAATTTTCCCGTTTGGAGTTTGAAGTTCGCCAATCTTTTCGGGTGGCTTGTCAATTACAACAGGTTTAGAAAATTTCGGAGGCGGCTTTGAACGTTCTTGCCGAATTTCCCAAGCCTTAGTTGAAACTTGCTCAGCAATTCCTTATTACATTTGTCGACATAAGGCAACGCCTCATTAAGCGACCAATCGGAAATTTCCTCGCTGTCACTACAGAAAGCTTCCGACAAATTCATATAATTCGCGAAGTTGAGTTGCTCCAATGAAAAAAATACGCCTTCTTTGGTGAAGTATAAGCAAAGATGAGTGTCGGTTGGAGCACATAAGTTGCTGAATGGTCGAACAGTCGCCCTAAGGTTTGATTTAATTCTTTCAGGTGCAGTCGCGGAGGAATATTTCGGCAGATTGGAAGTCAGAATATCGCTCAATGCCTTAATCGTGTTATCAAGGCAGGACAGCGGCAGATTATCAGTACGGTTACCCATTACCGCCATGCAAAGTTCATCGTAATGTTCTTCGCAAAATGCTTCAATAGCGACTTCAAGCTTTCTTTCGCCAATAAAGTTGCCGATTCATCGTCGCCGATAACAGGCTCATTGCGGTCAATCGCCCGCAATCTTTCCAGGTCTTTTTTGCTTATGTCATAAACGCTGCAAAATTGCTTTTGATGATAAAAACGCATAAGACCGATTTTGGTCTCTTGGTCGAAGGGAAATTCTTTGCAGTCAATGAATCGCTTATGTTCAAGTTCAAGCCATTTGGCGGAGGCTTTTGCTCCGCAAAGCATGCCGACAAGTATTTTGCCGTTTTCGGGATTAACAATCCACAATTCAAGCGGCAAACCTTTTTTGGAGAGAAAATTTTTTATAAGTCTCGATTTTAACGACGGGGAAGGGATAGCAAGGATATTGCCCGTAAGCATAAGGCATGACACGCCAAACCTTGACCTCAACGTAGCGTGCGATGAAAGACGAGCCTGCTTTGGGCACAGCAAGAAAATTGACCAAAGCCTTGGTGTTATCGTCGGGGCGCGCGACTATTGCTCCCAAATCCTCCAAGAACTTTTTTACAATTTCCTCGCCTGGTGCTCCCGCTTTAGCTTCGAATGAATTGCATCATAACCCATCTTTAGTCTCCCGCAAAATATTGGTTACATATTACGCAGAATCATAGCGTCAAAGAAACTCAAAGTCAATCTGCGCAGGATTTTAAGGCTTTGCACAGAATTTTTCAAGAAAATTTTGGCGGGAGGTTGTAACATGACAGATGAACGATTGATAGTCGCGCTGGACTTCCACACGTTTGACGACGTTAAAAATTTGGTCGGCGCACTCGGCGACAGCGTGAACTTTTACAAGGTCGGCATGGAACTTTTTTACAGCGTGGGCGCGGGCGTCGTCGAATGGCTCAAAGCTCAGGATAAGAAAGTTTTCCTCGACCTCAAGCTCCACGACATACCCAATACAGTTGCGGGCGGCTTGTGTTCGCTTATGGGCTTGGGCGCGGACATTCTGAACGTGCACGCGGCGGGCGGCTTAACAATGATGCGGACGGCGGCGGACGCGCTAACCAAGGAAGCAAATCTGCGCGGCGTCGCACGCCCGAAGTTGATAGCGATAACGGTATTGACCAGCATAGGTCAGGCGGAGTGGTACGGCGCATTGTCAATCGCGGAACAAGTCGTCCGATTTGCAAAGCAGGCTAAAGACGCGGGCTTGGACGGCGTGGTAGCGTCACCGCAGGAGGCAAAGCTGATTCGCGAGGCTTGCGGCAAAGACTTCCTAATCGTGACGCCGGGCATACGACCTGCGGGAGCCGACATCAACGACCAGAGCCGAATCGCCACGCCCAGAGCGGCACTCCAAAACGGCGCGACACATTTGGTTATCGGCAGACCGATTCGGGCGGCTAAAAATCCGCGCAAGGCGGCTTTAAAAATTTTGGAGGAAATCGACGGATTATAAAACATAAAAGTTTTGCGCCTGTAATAAGCAGAGCCATTGCGAAATACGGCTGGGACGCCTTCGACAAAACTGTATTGGAATTTTGTCCCGTAGAAGAGCTTGACGAGAAAGAAATTTATTACATCGCCGAACTTAAGCCGGAATATAACCTGTCTAAAGGCGGCGACAGTCCTAAAGGTTACAAACATTCTCCTGAAACAAAAGAACTCCTTAAACAACTTGCTAAAAAACAATGGGCAGACGAAGAGCGATTAAAGCTCATAAAAAAGCCGATAATTTGCATTGATACCGGAAAAATTTTTGACTCGGTGAAAAGTGCCGCCGCCAGCGTTGGCGTTACTCATTCCGCTATTTCGGCTGTTTTAAACGGCAGAGTGAAAACGGCGGGCGGTTATCGCTGGAACTATCTGAACCAGGACGATAAGCCATCCGAAGAAACCGGCAAAAAAAGGGAAAGCCAATCGCGGCAGAAAGCAAAGTGCTGAAGCGGTAAAAAAGCGCATAGCTCATTGGAAAGGACAGAAGCGCAAAAACTATAATAGTTACAAACCGGTAGTTTGCGTAGAGACCGGCGAAATTTTTAAATCCGTAAAAATCGCCGCTGAATCCGTCGGAGTTCATCAAAGTTTTCTTTCCAAAGTTTTACACGGCAAGAAAAAGACGGCGGGCGGCTATCATTGGAAATTTGCTAAGGAGGTTTTTTACATGACAGAGAAAGAAGTTTACGACTTACTTGTTGAGACGGGCGCGATTATGACCGGGCACTTCGCTCTGACGGCAGGCGATCACTCGGCGCACTACGTCGAGAAATTTAACGTGCTCCAGCACCCTGCCTATACTGCCAGACTTTGCCGCGCAATCGCCGAACACTTCAAGGACGCGCAGATTGAGACGGTCGTCGGTCCCGCGACGGGCGGAATTATTTTGGCGCACGAGACCGGCAAGGAACTCGGCACGCGGGCAATCTTTACCGAGCGCGTCGAAGGCAAAATGACTTTCCGCAGAGGCTTCACGCTCCGCGAGGGCGAACGCGTCTTGATTGTCGAGGACATCGTTACGACGGGCGGCTCCGTGCGCGAGGTTATCGACGTGGTTAAGCAATTCGGCGGCGTCCCCGTGGCGGTTGCCATGCTCGTCGACAGGTCGGGCGGCAAAGTCAATTTCGGCGACGTGCCGAGTTTCGCGCTGTTGCACATGGACGTTAAGACTTACAAGCCCGACGATTGTCCGCTGTGCAAGGAAGGCGTCCCGCTTACCAAACGCGGCTCCACGGGCAAAAAATAAATGCTTAAGACTTTGACGGTTGAAAATTTCGCGCTGATTGAAAATGTCACGGTCGAATTCGGCGAGGGCTTGAACATCTTGACGGGCGAGACTGGCGCGGGCAAATCAATCCTGATTGACGCATTGGGCGCGGCGTTGGGCAATCGCGTCGGGGTCAATCGGATTCGCAAGGGTGCTGACAATCTGCGTGTTTTTGCCGAGTTTTCCGACGGCTTGACGTTGGAGCGGACGGTTTCGCGTTCGGCAAAGAATTCAATCACGGCGAACGGCGAGCAACTGACTTTGGCGCGACTTAAAAAAATCTGCGCGGACTTGGTCGACGTGCACGGGCAAAATAAAAATTTGGAGCTTCTGCGCGAGGAGAAAATTTATTCGCTGATAGAGGACGCCGCCATAACCGAGACCGCCGAGGAGTTCAAGCGGTTGCATCGCACGCTGACGGCGCAACGGCGGGCTTTACAGGAAAAGCTTCGGACGCGGGCGGACAGTCTTCAGCGATTGGATTTTTTGCGTTGGCAGGAAAAGGAAATAGCTTCGGCGCGACTCAAGCCCGACGAGGACGAGGAACTTGCCGCCGAGATTCGTAAGCTGTCGCACGCCGAGAAAATCGCCGAGCACGTCATGGAGTCCGCGCAGATTCTAAACGACGGCGACTTTGACGTATTGTCCGCCTTGTCCCGCGTGATTAAAAATTTGGACGGCGTGGCGCGTTACGATAACAAGCTTGACGGAGCGCGGGCATTGTTGGAGGAGGCGGAAATAAATCTGCGCGAAGCTTACGAGGAAATACGCGACTACGGCGGGAGCTTTGAATTTTCGCCCGAACGATTGGAGGAACTTCATGCGCGGGCGGACGTGATTTATAAGCTCAAGCAAAAATACGGCGCGACGGTCAACGAGATATTGCAACGCCTTACGACAATCCGGGCGGAGATAGCGGCGGCGGAGAATTTCGATTCTGACGTCGAGGAGCTTAAGCGGGCGGTCGCCGAGGCGGAACGTCAAACTTCAATCTGCGCGGAAAAACTGTTGCAACTGCGGCAAGCGTCGGCGCAAACTTTAAGCGCGGCGATAGAGGCGGAAATACGGCGGCTGGGCATGACGCGTGCGCGATTTCAAATCGTGGTGGAGCGGACAGAAAAATTCACGTCGCGGGGCGGCGACACGGCTGACATAAAATTTTCGGCGAACGCGGGCGAGGAAATGTTATCGCTGTCACAAGTGGCGTCGGGCGGCGAGCTGTCACGAATCGCGTTGGCGGTAAAGACGGTCGCGGACTCTTCGGCGGCAACGATGGTTTTCGACGAGATAGACGCGGGGCTTGGCGGCGTCACGGCGCGGACGGTCGCGGAGGCGGTCGCCAAAATATCACGCGGGCGGCAAGTCCTTTGCATAACGCATTTGCCGCAAATCGCGAGCATGGCGGACGTCCACTTGCAAATAACCAAGGCGGAAGTCGACGGGCGCACGGTCACCAAAGTTCGACGGCTGGAAGGCGAGGAGCGCGTCAAAGAAATTGCGCGCATGGCGTCGGGTAACGAATCGCCCGCCTCAATCAAAAATGCCCGCGAAATGCTTTCCGCCAAAAATTTTCCGAGGTGAATTTTTATGCGCATGTACGACATCATCGAGACCAAAAAGCGCAACGGGGTTTTGTCCGACGCCGAGATTAAATTCGCGATTGGCGGCTTTGTCGACGGGCAAATCCCCGATTATCAAATGGCGGCGTTGCTCATGGCGATTTGGTTCAACGGCATGGACGCCCGCGAAATTACGACGCTCACGACCGCAATGGCGCATTCGGGCGATATGATTGACTTGTCGGCGATTGACGGCAAAAAAATCGATAAGCACTCGACGGGCGGCGTCGGCGATAAAACTACGCTGATTGTCGCGCCGATTGTGGCGGCGTGCGGCGGCAAGGTCGCCAAGATGAGCGGACGCGGACTGGGGCACACGGGCGGCACCGTCGATAAGCTCGAATCAATCCCCGGCTATCGCACCGTGCTGACGCGGCAAGAATTCTTCGACACCGTAAACAAGTGCGGCTTAAGCCTAATCGGGCAGAGCGGCAACCTCGCGCCCGCCGATAAGAAACTCTACGCCCTGCGCGACGTGACCGCCACCGTCGACAGCATTCCGCTGATTGCCTCGTCCATTATGAGCAAGAAACTCGCGGCGGGCAACGATTGCATTCTCCTCGACGTGAAGACCGGCAGCGGTGCTTTCATGAAAACGCTCGACGCCGCCATTGAACTCGCCAAAACGATGGTTGCCATAGGCGAAGGCGCGGGGCGGCGGACTGTCGCGCTGATTACCGACATGGATACGCCGCTCGGCTTCAATATCGGCAATGCTTTGGAGGTCGTCGAATCAATGGAAGTCCTCAAAGGGCGCGGAGCCGACGATTTAACCGCCGTGTCTTTGGAGCTGGCGGCGAATATGCTTTACCTCGCCGATAAGGGTTCGCTCGAAGACTGCCGACGCCTCGCCAAACGCGCCATTGCCGACGGTACCGCCTTTGAAACTTTCTGCGCCATGGTTAAGGCTCAAGGCGGCGACGATTCTGTTCTGCGCGATTATGACAAATTCCCGAAGGCTCCCCGCAAGCGCGAAGTCCGCGCCGTTGCCGACGGTTTTATCGCCAAGACGAACGCCGAGGCGATTGGCAAGACCGCCGTGATTTTGGGCGCGGGGCGCGAAACCAAGGAAAGTTCAATCGACTGCACGGCGGGGCTTGTCATGCACAAAAAGCTCGGCGACACGGTTAAGGCGGGCGACAGCCTCGCGACGCTTTATGCCGCCAATGACGCTTTGCTCGACTCCGCGCAGATTTGCTACTCCGCCGCCGTTGCGATAAGTGCCGTCAAACCCGTCACGCCGCCGCTGATTTATGCCCGCGTCACGCTTAATCAAATTGACAGATTCCGCTTTTGAGCGCGAGGATAGAGGGCTTGTTCACACGGCAAAAAGAATTTAATTTTCAGGTTGCGTTCAGAAAAAGTTTGTGGCAAAATAAATCGCGAGGGGAGGCGTTCAAGTATGGACGTGATTGCATTGGTGGGACCGAGCGGCACGGGCAAAAGTCATCGCGCCTTGCAAGTGGCTCGCGAACACAGAGCCGACGCCATTATCGACGACGGCATTTTGATTAAAGACGGGCACATCATAGCGGGCGAATCAGCCAAGACGGAAAAAAGCAAAATCATGGCGGTACGGCGAGCGATTTTCGTCCTGCCCGGTCACGCCGAGGAAGTTCGCGAAGCTGTCCAACGCATTCAACCGCACAGAATTTTGGTTATCGGCACGTCAGAAAATATGGTGCACAAAATCGCCAAGACGCTCAAGCTCCCGTCGATTCAGCTGATTATCCGCATAGAGGACATTGCGTCACGGGCGGAAATAGAAACGGCGCAATTCCACCGACTCAAGGAGGGCAAGCATATTATCCCCGTGCCGACGATTGAACTCAAGCCGCATTTTTCGGGCTACCTGGTTAATCCTTTACAGTCTATTTTCAAACAATCGAACGTAAGGCGGCGTAAGCTCGGCGAAAAATCAATCGTGCGCCCCGTGTTCAGCTACTACGGCAAGCTGGTTATCGACGACAAAGTTATCCTGTCTATCGTCGAACGAATCATCAAGGCGCGGGAGTTCGTCAAGAGTTTGGGCGGCATAACGGTTAAGCACCTGCTCCACGGCGACGAGGAACGCGGCTTAACAATTTCCTGCGAAGTCGTCCTGAGCTACGGCAACCACATTCCGACGCTGATTCGCCAGACGCAAGGCTATATTCGCGAGGCAATCGAATTCACGACGGGTATGCTCGTTCACGCCGTCGATATTAACGTTCGCGCCCTCTACGTTGAGCAAAAGGTGCGCCGCTTGCTGTAAACACGATTCGCTTAATCGACTCGGACTTAACGGTTCGAGTTTTTTTTTTGCCAACCTGAAAATATCGCACTTCGTCTCTCAAGAATCTCAGTTCATAAATCTGCGGCAACAGCTTAGCCGACAGCTCCGCCAAGTTCACCGATTTGCCCAAAGCCATGCGGATTTGATACCGGCCCGCGACGAGGACGGCTTGAACCTGCGCGGAAAGCTTTCGCCCTTTAAGCCACGTCGCCGCGAATCGGTCTTCCGTTGCCGTTTCAAGTTGCAGTCGTATTTCGGGCGAGGAGCATTCCCAACTTCGCACCTCCGCCAACGTGAACGGGTAAAAATTGTTCGGCTTCCGATAAATCGTGCCCTCGTATTCCACATTGCGCAAGCTAACCGTTTGATTCGACGGCGCAAATAAACTCCAAATTACCGCGTCCGATATGAATTCGGGCGGTAATTTTTTTGTCGGCTGAAGGAATCGGTCTTTGTTGTTCAGCCACGTCACCTTGGGCAATTTTCGCACCATGTGAATTATCATGCACTGCGCGAAATTTTCGGGCGTCAACGACATGCCGTGCCCGCTCACTTAAGGTCCCGATAATAACGCCGTCCAATTTTGCTGATATAAATCGTTGCTCTTGCACATAAAGCCCGCCAAAAAGTCCTCCGCAATCAAATCGCACCGAACTTTATTTTTATAGCCGACGTTCAAGCCGACGGACATTGGCGGGAATTTTTTAATCCCGGGCGGTCGTTCAACCCACTTGTTCAGCGACTCTTCGCGACGTGAGGCAAAAAAGATTTTTTCGGCAAATTTCTCAAGCCGCTCGTTGTACATGTCCAAGGAAATGTTTTGCGCCGCGTTTTTTCCGCGCAAGTTCCAAACCAAAAAGCCGACAGGGAATTGCCCGATGCAACCGCTGAAATTTTTGGAGCTGAACATAAAGCCGCGCTCAAATTCGGGGGGAAAAGTATTTTTTGCGAAAATCCTCGTCATTGACCGTCGTGATATATCGCAACGAGGAAAACATGCCCGACCACGCCGAACGCTCCTTGAATTCGCGGCTGATTCTATAGAGAAATTGAATATACAACTCGCGGCTTGATTCGCGGAAGCCTTCGGTCGCCATCAAACTTTTTATCGCGGTATCGGAAACGCCGTTCCTGTAATTTTGTTTCGTGGAATCGTTCGCCGTGACGTAGGGCGGATTTATGAAAATAATCCATTTGATATTGGGATTGGCTAAGTCTCCGCGCAGATTGGCGGGCAATTTGTCGGCTGCGTCATTCAGATAATCGTATTGGAAGACGGTCGCGTCGGGGAAAATCTTGCGGCAATAATCGGCGTCGTCTTGAATCAGCGTGGAAATATAACAGTACTTCAAAACTGCGGCGGGCAAAGCGAATTCCAAATTGCCTGTACCCGCCGCCATATCCCAAAGCCTGAATTTGCCCGACTTCCACCATTCGCCGACGGTGCGCGTAAGATACTCGACGGCTTTGCCGGCAAAAGCAAGCGGCGTAAAGAATTCGCCCGTGAATCGGCGCAAGCTTATTTCCGACATCCTATCGAATCGCAATGACGGCGCGAGGATTAACGACTTTATCGTAAACGCTCCAAAAGCGTCGATTTGCCCTGCTCAATTTCGGTGATAAAGTACTCGGAGGCTTTGCGCCCGTTTTCAACCGCCGCGCCGAACATCCTCTGCCAAAGCTTAAACACGTCGTAGAAATTATTTTCGTTAATCTCCTTGCGCTCGAAAAGGTTCAACTGTTCGACGAGGTTGCGCCTAATCAGTTCGATAAAATTCTGTTCCTCAGCAGAAAAATCGTAAACGTGAGCCGCGCAGATTATTTCGGAGGCGGCAAGGTCGGCGACCGGCTTTTTACACGGCACGGAAGGAGCCAAATCCCAATCGTAGGTTTTGCGTTTGATGAAGGCGGAAAAGTTGGCGGCGGGGAAAAAAATCGCCGCGCCCCGCGTGACGACGCAAATATTTTTGGAGGGCGGGCGTGTATCGGAACCGTATTTGAGGCGGCGGATATATTAAAGCGTCTGCGCAATGCAAGCCGCCCGCATTTGGACGTTCGCAAGCGGCGCGTCAAGCTTGAATTCAAACAGAATCTGCGCGGTGTACAGGTCGATATAATTTTTGGTGCTTAGCTTGATACGGAAGAACTTGGCAAAGAAATTCTTAAGCTCCTCCTCGGTCGAAGCATCGGCTAAAGTTTGAGCTAAGGACATCAACATCACCTCGGCAAAAAAAAAATTGGGGTGGAAGCCGCCCCTCAAAGCTCGTTATCGGATAAATCCAGCCGCCGTCGCTCTATACTTTCCATGACGCGCAAATCCCGCTCCGGATTAAAATTCACGTCGTAATAATCGGCGTCGGAACCTTCAGCGTATTCGTAAGCCAACCGCTCAAAATGCCGCTTGCTGACCTTAAAGCCGAGATTGTCGCGCATGACATCGCCGAGGCGTTCGGCATTGGGAATCAGATAGCTTACCTCGTCGATATACTGAAGCCAGCCGGGAACGACGCCGGTTTTGATGTTGCCATTAGCCTCCGCGCTTTTGAGTGAGCCCGCCGCCGCAAGCATTTCGCTCGAAGTCAAATCTGTATCAATCGCCTTGACCGCCACGCTCAAAAGTTCGGGAATTTTAATCAGCATTGACGGTTCGCTAAGTTTATCCGCGCAGGCACGCATAAAGGCTTGTTGACGCCGCACGCGTCCGACATCGCCCTCCGAATCGCGGAAGCGCACGAATTGAATCGCAGTATCACCGTCGAGGTGTCGCCTGCCCTGCTTAAGGTCGATAATCAGCCCGCCGTCGTCGTCCCACGGGTCTTCGTAATACATATCGCGCTCAACGTAAACCTCCACGCCGCCCATAGCGTCAATCACCTCGGCGAAACGCGCCTTGTTTATCGCAACGTAGTGATCTATCTCAATGCCGAGGAAATCCTCGACGGTTTCGCGAGCCAATTTCGCGCCGCCGTAAGCGTAAGCCGCATTGATTTTTTTGTAGCCGTGACGTTCGATATAAACCATGGTATCACGCGGAATTGTCAGCAGAGACGCCTTTTCCTTCGACAGGCTCAGCACCATTAGCGTATCGGAGCGTCCCACGTCGTCCTTGCGTTCGTCTATGCCCATGAGCATTATCGTTGTCGGCTTTTTGAAGGTCGGCAAGACGGTTTCGGATTTGAAATTCGCCGCCAAGTCGTCTTTGAGCCGCACGAAGTCCGAATTAAAAACCGTATGCGCCAATATCCCCGCGATTATGAATAAAATGATTATGAATGACCAAAATAATTTCCGATTGCGCATTTTGCTTGTAAACTCGCGCCGTCTTTCCTCCAAACGTTCGCGCATAATTGTCACCTCCCCTCAATCAAAATCTAAGGGAAGTTTTGAGCTTTGTCAAGTCAATATCGGTTTTAATTTCGGGGTGCTTGCGGAGGAAAAATTGTTCGGCTTCGGGGGCGGCGGTGAAATTGACGAGGCGACCGACCTTGGCGAAACATTTGCGGACGGGCTTGCCGATATTCGGGTCGTTAATGGTGAGGCACGCCTTGGAGACAACGGGCTCTCTGCCGCGATTCGCGATAAAATTCAAATGCAACTCAACTTGCGGCTCGTCCTCGCCGCTTGAATAAAAAACGCCCAAAGTTTTGTCGGCGTAGGGATTGAGCACGTTGAAAAGAATATCCATGAGCATGGACAAATCCGTCCGCTTTGGATTGAATTCGATTTCGACGGCGGCGACATTTTCAAGCGTCTGCGGTTCGGGATTAACGTAGCTGTGAACGTTTTTTGCGTAGACGGATCCGATTAAAACACCGGTGACACCGGGCAAATCGGCAAAAATCTCTTGCAGTTCGCGAACATTGCCCCCGCTGAAATAAATCTTTTTGGTGTACATAATTTTATCCTCCACATTTCGGTTGTGAAGATTATACAACGTTGCCCTGCCCTTTGACAACGAAAAAGCCCGCCCCATTTCGGAGCGAGCCGGATAAAATTTATCGTTTGCTACTTACAAGTCGAATTGTTCCTTATAATAATCTCTCAGCTTTTCCGTTTTTTGGCGCAACTCATTTTGAAAATTTCGCGCCCGATAATCTAAATCACTAACGAGTTCCAATCTATCGTCAATATTCATCGTCTTGTTTTCCTCTTTATTAAAATTTCGTTTAAGCTGTCACGGCGCAAGATACTTTAATTTACGCAACGAATGATGTCCGCTTTCGCGAGCGTCGACAGGTCGTCGGGGATTTTTTGCATGTTCATGATTCTAAGGCAATGCATTGCTCAAAAATATTTCGCATGGCGCGGGCGTTGCCGAAATGTTCATCGCTGTGCGCGGTCAACTTTTTAATAAAATCTCTGAGAATCTGCGCGGCTTCGGCGTCGTTGGCGAGGGAATATGCCTCGTCAATGAAAAGCACGCCGCCGACCGCTTGGCGAACAATCTCCTCCGTCTTTAGGGCAGTTTGACCGAGATAACCTGCGACCATTCCCGCACGATTTGTCTCGATTAAGTGTCCTTTCGACAGATAGCCCGGCTCAAATAAAATTTTCGACATGAGACGGGCGACTGTCGTCTTTTTTGACATTAACCAAACCAATCAGCGAATTTAATTCATCGAGATACTTTTTTAGCTTGTCCGATTCAAGATTGAAATTTTCGCGGAGCGCGGAATTTAATTTATGTCCGTCGCGCCATTCGCCCGAATAAATCATGCCGCCCGATTCGTCGTAAAGCGTGCCCTTGCCGTGATATTTTCCGTTCGCCCACATGCCCTCATATTGCAAATTGCCGCTTTGATATTGCCCCCGCTGAAATAAAATTTCTCAGTGTGCAAGTTCAAATCTCCTTAAGGCGGGAAAATAATTCGCGTCGTGCGTGATGATAATCAGCGTGCGATTTTTTTGCGACGCGAGCAGATTTTTAATCAGAGCCTCCGCGCAGGTTTTATCCAAGCCCGCCGTCGGTTCGTCGAGGATTAAAATATCGGCGTCCTTAGCCAGAGCCAATGCCGTTTGCAAGCGATTGCGTTCGCCGCCCGAAAGATTTGCGCCGTCCTCGCCGATTGGCGCGTCAATGTCGAAGCCGTCAAGCCCGCAGATTTTCAGCACGGATAAAATTTCTTCGTCGGAAATATTTTCGTGGAGCATTTGGAAGTTGTGGCGAATCGACGCGGAAAAAATCCAGTTCGTGAACGTAGACGCGGCAATCGTCCCGCCAACCGCCACGGTACCGCTATCGGGCGTGAAAAGTTTCGTCAGCAGGTAAAGCAACGTCGTCTTACCCGCGCCACTTTCGCCGACAATCGTCACGTGTTCGCCGCGTTCAAGCGTGAGGCTTAAATTTTCAAAAACAGGCTTATCGTAGCCGAAGCCGAGATTTTTAATTTCGACGGCGTGATTGGTCGCTTGAATCTGCGCGGAGTCGGGATTTTTATCGTCGGGAAGTTTCACGGCGCGAATTTTTTTCAAGGAGCGGACGGCGTTCGGGATTTGAGCAAAAATTTCGAGCGTCGCCAAGAAAATCAGGCTCCAAACAGTCAAGGCGATTGTATCGGCAACGGCGGCGACTTTCGATAAAATAAAAAAAAATCCTGCCGCGTTGAGGATTTTAAACGCCGTGTCGAAATTGATTTGGCGCGTGGTGAGCTTGAAATTGTCCTCGCCGAAATTTTGAGCGGCTTTATCGAGGATTTTAATCGCGGGTTTCGAGCCGAAAATATTTAATTCGTCGCGCCCGTCGTTGAAGTCGAGGATTTTCGAGCGATAATCCGAATCGTCGGCGATTTTATTTTCAATCTGCACGGCTAAAATTAAATTCGCGACAAAAATTATCGGCAACAGCGGTTCGCACAAAAAATATGTCAGCAAGCCCGTCACGAGCGCGGCGGTCGACAGCGGCAAGACTACACGCGGCAGAAAGTCTTTGAGCACATCGGCGGAGACAGTTAAGTCGCGTAAAAGTGCGCCCTCGTGCGAACGTCCCGACTTGAGCGGGAGGATATTGGCAGCGCGTCGATAAAGTTTTCCGCGCAGATTATCCAAGAATTTGAAGATTATTTTATGCGATATGAATCGGTCGGCGTAGCGTAGCGCGGCGCGTGAAATGCCCGCCGTCCTCACCAGCGTTATCCCCATTGACAGCGCACTCAGCGGCAGTTGCAACGCGGCGGAAGCTATCAGCCACGCGGCAGACGCCATAAGGAGCAATTCGCTCAAGGCGGCGGAGATATGCGCTAAAATCGCCGGCAAAAATCGTTTCAAGCTCATGAAATCACCTTCCGAGTCGAAAATTATTCGCTAACGTCAAAAAATCCTGCCGTATCGATTGGCAAAAAATTTTTCATAACGTGTAACAAAACTTGACAAATCTTTCTGCTAAAATTGTCGCGAAGTGATTTTATGGGCGAAATTGAGATTGAGGGCTTGATAATCGAATGGGACGACAACAAAGCAGAAGCAAATTATAGGAAACACGGAATAAGATTCAGAGTAGCGGCGCGAATTTTTCTTGACGATAACAGAATTGATACTTATGATGAACTGCACAGCGACAACGAGGACAGATGGAAAGTTATTGGCAAGGTGCGAGATATTCCGGCAGTGATTTACACCGAACGCGGCGAAAAGTACAGAATTATTTCGGCTCGATACGCGACCAAAGAAGAGGAGGACGAATATTATGGGCAGTATCCGAATTTATAAGGGAATGCCACCATTGACGGAAGAAGAGATTGCTGAACTTGACAGAAACAAACCAAAATCCGACGACGAAATTGATTTCAGCGATATTTCTCGCATGACCAAGGAAGAATTGTCAAAATTTAAGCCTGCGCGACTCCGTAAACAAAAACAAAATATCGCAAGCTGAAAAAAGCCCTTCGGCAAACGTGTCGGAGGGTTTTTCGTTAGTCGAGCGTGACTTTTCCGAGCTTGCCTGCGCGGAATTCGCTCAAGACAAGTCGCAGAGCCTTATCGGTGTCGACGACGCCGCCCTTGCGAATACAGCCGCGCTTTAATCCGATTTGATTCAAAAGTTCGTGCCCGTCAGTCGAAATTTGAATTTTGTAGCGTTCAATCAAACCGTCGGGGAATTTGGCGGCGAGCGTCTCCAAAAGTTTGCAGACGGTCGGCTCCAAGTCGTGAATTTCGTCGCTTATCGCGTAAGTCCACGACAATTTGAGCGCGACGTCGGCGTCATCGAATTTCGGATAGAGAATGCCGGGCGTGTCGAGGAGGTCAAGCCCGTCGGCGATTTTAATCCACTGCTTGGCGCGAGTGACGCCGGGGCGATTCTCAATCTTAACGTGATTCATGCCGGCAAGCCGATTTATCAGCGAGGATTTGCCGACGTTCGGTATACCGACAATCATGGCGCGGGCGGCGCGAGGCTTTGCTCCGTGCTTGGCGAGCTTATGAGTTTTGGCTTCGGCTAAAAGTTTTGCTTGAGCGATAAGGTTTTTAATGCCGGTGCCCTTCACGGCGTCGACGGCGACGGTCGGGGCAATTTCGCGGAATTTCTTCAGCCAAACGTCGACGTTGGCGGCGAGGTCAGCCTTATTCAGCACAATCAGGCGCGGCTTGCCTTGAATAATTTCGCGGAGCATGGGATTTTGACTGCTAAGCGGGATTCGAGCGTCCAAGAGTTCGATAACGAGGTCGACGAGCTTTAAATTTTCTTGAATCAATCGTTCCGCCTTTTTCATGTGTCCGGGGAACCATTGCAAAGTTTCCATGTCAAATCGTCACCTTATCCTTGAGCGTGTCGAATTTTTTATCGCCGATACCGCGCACGTTTTTGAGTTCGTCGACGGATTTAAAGCCGCCGTTTTGTTCGCGATAGTCGATAATGCGTTGTGCCATTGCGGAGCCGATACCCTTAAGTGTGGCAAGTTCGTTGATGTCGGCGGTGTTTATGTTGATGCGGTCAGAGTCGGCGGAAATGCTTTGCGACATTAGGGAAATTTCCTTGGCGGGAATGCGAACGTGTTGCCCGTCGGTGAGCGGCGCGGAAAGATTGACGGCGTCGGCGTCCGCCAAATCGGTTAAGCCGCCCGCCAAATTCACGGCGTCGACGAGGCGCAAGTTGCCGTTGTCTTCAAGCTCCACGACGGAAATATCTTTGACTTGCCCCGAAACGTAGACGGAAATTTTCTTGAGGGGCGTAGGAGGCGGTTCAAGTGGCGGCGTATCGTCCTCGGACAGTCCGATTAAAAACAACGCGGCAAGCGTTATCATTGAGACGACGCCGAAGCCGATTAGGAATTTTTTCTTAGACATCGTAAGCGACGGGCGTCACGTCGAAAATCGGTTCGAGGGCTTTCATTTCGTCGAGAACGCCTTGCTCAATGGGATTGTCGACGGTCAAAACCATGAGGTTGCGCCCTTCAATCTCCGCCTTGCCGACCTGCATGCTGGAAATATTTATGTTGTGCTTGGCGAGGAGCATGCCGACCGAGCCGATAACGCCGGGGCGATTGATATGCGGGCAAATCAAAATTCTGGAGTGCGGGTCAACGTCGACGCGGAAACCGTTAATCGAGACGATACGCCCCTCGTTGCCAAAGAGCGTTCCCGTCACGATATTGCCGTTCGCCGAAACCGTCACTAGGTTTGCGAAGTCGCGAGAAATGCCCGATTTAATTTCGGAAAGGTGAATGCCGCGCTCCGCCGCCAAAATGTTCGCGTTGACGAGGTTGACGTGCTCCAACGCGGCACTCAACATGCCCTTAAGCACGGCGGTCGAAATCAAGCTCGTGTTCATGTCGGCGATTTTGCCGTTGACTTTGACTTGAACGCTGGAAATCGGCTCTCTGCTCATGCCGGTAACGGTACGCCCGAGACGTTCGCCGAGGTCGAGATAAGGCGCGAGCTTTTCGAGGACGTGACCGGGAATGTGCGGCAAGTTGACTGCCGACGCGACAGGGCGATTGTTCAGCGCGTCGATAATGCCGCCGGCAACGTCAACCGAAACGCCGATTTGCGCCTCAATCGTCGAGGCTCCGAGGTGCGGCGTCAAAATGATATTCGGCAAAGTCCTGAGCGGCGAATCTTCAGCAAGCGGCTCGTTTTCAAAAACGTCGATAGCCGCGCCCGCAATGAGGTTTTCCTTGAGAGCCGTCGCCAAATCAGACTCGTTGATAATGCCGCCGCGAGCGCAGTTAATCAGCCGAACGGTCGGCTTCATCGTGCGCATTTGCGCGAGGGTAATCATGTTGCGGGTCTTGTTGGTAAGCGGCATGTGCACGGTAATGAAGTCGGCAGTCTTAAAGAGTTCGTCGAGCTCCACCATGCGAACGCCGAGGGTTTTGGCGCGTTCCTCGCTTACAAACGGGTCATAAGCGATAACGTTCATGTCGAAGGATTGAGCGCGTTTGGCGACGCCCGCGCCGATTTTGCCCAGCCCGATAATCGCCAAGATTTTATTGCGCAGCTCCACGCCGACGAATTTTTTCCTGTCCCACTTGCCGGCGTGCATGGTCTGATTGGCTTGCGGGATATTGCGGCTGACGGCAAGCATCATGGCGAAGGTATGCTCGGTGGCGGCAATCGTGTTGCCGTCGGGCGAATTGATAACGATAATGCCGCGTTCCGTCGCCGCCTGCACGTCTATGTTGTCGACGCCCACGCCCGCTCGACCGATTATCTTAAGATTCGCGGCGCGTTCCAAAACATCAGCCGTAACCTTGGACGCCGAACGAACTATCAGCGCGTCGAACTTCGGGATTATCTCCAAAAGCTCCTCGTGCGAAATTTTATCGCGAACTTCCACGTCGAACGTCTTCCTGAGTTGCTCTATACCTTCGTTGGCTATGCCGTCTGCCGCCAAAATATGATACATGACGAATCGTCCTCCTTAGTGCAATGTAACCGCGTCGATAAACGCAAGCATTATAGCATGACAGTCAATTTTTGCAACAAATGGCAATATAAAAGCACCCGTCGAAAAACGAGTGCCGGTTGTTTTGCGTTAAGTCTTAACGGTAGGATTTTTGGTAAATCTTGAGCATGTCGTCATCGCTGAGGGCAACGGGGTCGAATTGCAGGAGGAAGCCCATGGCGTCGCGGGTGTTTTGAACCATTTTCGGGAACTCTTCGGGCTTAATGCCGTAGTCGCTCATCTTGAGGTTGTCCACTCCGCAAGCCGCCTGCATTTCCTTAAGCGCGTCGATAAAGTCTTCGGGCTTATCAGCATTGACTTTGCCCATAGCCCGCGCCATGTCGATAAATTTCTCGTCGCAAGCGTGTTTTTCCACGAAGTGACCGAAGTAAGCAAGCGAAATCATAATCAAGCCCGCGCCGTGCGGCAATTCGGGATGATATGCGCTAAGGGCGTGTTCAAGCGAATGCTCCGCCGTGCAGACGCAAACGTCCATTGAAAAGCCGCCCAGCGTGTTGGCGAAGGCAACCTGCGTGCGAGCCTCCAAATTCTTTCCGTCGTTGACGGCAACGGGCAAATACTTCGCAAGCTTGGCGATAGCCGTCAGCTCAATCATAGCCGAAGCCTCGTTGCACGCGTTGGATATGTAGCCCTCGGCGTTGTGAAAGAAGGCGTCGAAGCCTTGATACGCCGTGAAGTGCTTGGGAACCGTCAGCATATAAACGGGGTCGACAATCGCCAGATCGGGGTAGCTGCCGAAAAAGGCGGTCTTCTCGTTGGTCTCAAGGTTGGTGATAACCGCGCCCGCGTCGACCTCGGAGCCGGTGCCCGCGCTGGTCGTTATCGCGATATAGGGCAACGCTTTTTCCGTCAACGGTTTCTTGCCGCCCGTTCCAAAGAGGATATAGTCCCAAACTCTGGCATCGCCTTTCTGCGGCATGACGGAAGCGATAGCCTTAGCCGCGTCGAGCACAGAACCGCCGCCCAAGCCTACCACGAAATCACAGCCGTTGGTGCGACCGAAGTCCACTCCCTCTTGAACTGCCGGCTCCGTCGGGTTCGCGCCGATTTTGTTGTACACGACGAACTCCGCGCCCCAAGCCGCCAGCTCCTCCTGCAACTTATCGAGGCTGCCGTTGGTCTTTGTCGAGCGTCCGTTCGAGATGACTATCAACGCCTTTTTGCCGAGCGGTGCCTCCTTATGCAGTTCGCCGAGCTTGCCCGCGCCGAATAAAATTTTCGTCGGGATATGCCATGTAAATGCCATGCAAATCACTCTCCTAAAAAGTTTCTGCGATTATAACACGTCGAGCCGACTTAAAGGCAAGGATTTTTATTGGAACGTGATCCAAACCTCTTCCGCCTTGTCGACCAGCGTCGGCATTAGTTCTTCCAAGTTGGTTATGCCGTCGAAACGCCACTGATTTTTATCGTCGCGGCTGAATGCAAGCTCAAACGTCAGCTGCCCGATGAATCGCCCGCGCAACGAATTATCGCCCGTCACGTCGAGGATAACCGTCGCCCTGTCGTCGGCAATGCGCGTTGTCTTAATCGTGGCGTTTGCGGCTTGACGAATCTTTTCAAATTCGTTGGCAACGTAAGCCGTCGGATTATCTTCGGGCGCGTCGGGTTCGGGCATTTTCGCAAAGTAGGACGCCTTGACGCCGCGCAGAAAATTCAAATGCCGCTCCCTGTGCTCGGCGTTGTAAGTCGTCAAGAACTCCGCGCTGTGCTGAAAATACGGGTCGTCGGGATAACGCGCCTTGTAGTCGTCATAAGCCTTTGCAAGCTCAACGGTCGTCGCGTCGTAGGTCGCGGCAAAGAAAGCGTCCAAATCTGCGCGGTCGGCAAGCTTTACCGAATCACGTTCCGCCAGTGCAAGCTTAATCTCATTAAGCGCGTCGGCAGGCGTATCCTCGGCTCCGCAACCGGTCAAAAAAATTACCGCCAACATCAGCGGCAAGAAAATTTTCAACATCGAATCACCTCACGGAATTTGTTCACGTCATGCTGAATACGTGGCGATTATAATTTTGCGTCGTCAAATAATCGTTGTCGATATTGCCCGCGTCGAGGAGGCTGTACGTAAAGAAACTGCGGAAGGAATTGACAGCCTCGTCGGTCAGGTCGAAATGCACGCCGTTATCGCGAATGATGATTTTGGGTTGCCCGTCGAAAAACAGCGTCAGCTCGGCAAGCGGTTGCGCCGTCGGGTTGTTTTCGACAATCGACATGCCGATTTCCTCAATCAGCAGAGCCGCCTTCATCACGATTTTTGAATCAAAGCCGCGCTTGATAAATTCCTGTTCGCCTCAATCGCGCAATTCCATAACCGTTTCGAGCGTCAACCTTGCGTCCCGCGATACAACGTCGCTCGGCGGCAGGAGCAGCGGAAAACTTTTCGGATAGCGGCTCCGCAAGAACAGCCCGAACAGTAAACAGCTCACGATTGACACCGCCGCCATTCCCGCCCAAAATCCTTGAATTCCAAACGATACGGAAAAAATTATCGGCAACCCCACGTAGAGGATTAAGTCTTTGCAGAACGACACGGCTAAGGCGATTCTTCCATGCCCGCAAATCTGATAATACGTCGCGAACAGGTACAGCACCGCGATAAACGGCATTGCAACCGCGATTGTTCGGAGTGCCAAGACCGATTCGGCTAAGAGTGCGTCCTTTATCCCGAAAAGCTCCGCGATATTTGCGGCGAAAAGGAAAATTATCGGTACGACCGCCGCGCCGAAGATTAACGCCGTCCGAATCGCAATGTCCATTACCTTAGCCACGCCGTCGAAATTCTTTTCGCCCAAGTAAATGTTTATCAGAGGTTCTGCGGCTTGCCCTATGCCGTCGAGGAAGACCGCCAGCGATAAGACGCTCACGACGACCGATAACACGGGAAAATATTTCTCGCCGAACGTCTGCAGGAAAAATGCATTGAGTATCATGTTGCCCAAGCCGGTATGCAGATATATCGACGCGTGGACGTAGCTAAGTTTCAAGACCTTAATCGTATCCGCCGCCGAGAAATATAAAATCGGCTTCAACGTCTGCGAGTCAATGAATATCCACTTTGCGAACACCGCCATTGCCGCGACAAATCCGAGCAACGATCCAAAAGCTATACCCGTCATGCCGAATTTGAGTCCGAGCAATATAGAGGCAAAAACATTCACCGCGAGCTGTAAGATTATCGCGACGACGCAATTTTTCCCGCCGCCGTCCGCGTAAACCATCATTTGCATGAGAACATACAACGGATTAACGGCAACGGTCAAGAAAAAAATCGAATAATATTCGCGGGCAAAGGCTTCCGTCGCGCCCAAATTCGGGAAGAACGCAAAAAATACCTCCTCGCCAACGAACGCGATTATTCCGAGCACGACTGACAGGATTATCGTTAAAATCGCGCCTTGCCCGACGAGTTTGTTGGCAGTCTCCTCGCGGAACGTTCCTATTTCAAACGAATACAGGTAAGATGTCCCCGTCGAAATCATTAGAGATGAAAACGCGGCTATAAACATAATCGGCATGACCAGATTAACGCCTGCCATTGCATTATCGCCGAGAAGCCGCCCCGCCAAAATTATGTCCGTCGTATCCATTAAGGACATGACGAGCATAAGCAGTATTGCCGACAGGAGCATTCGTTTGAATTGCACATGGCAAAAAGTTTCCCGCTTCACTTCAGAGCCTCGCCGTAGTACTTTTTCAGCTTGAAGGCGGGTTGATAAATTTCTTTAGTCCGCCGCAAGCCGTCAATGCCCATGTCTTCTTCCCAGTTTACATATGTATAAGCCTCTAAATCCGTCGAAGACGCCATACATTGACTCACGGCGGCAAAGGCACCGTCCGCCGCAAATTTGTTTGTCGCCTTCTCAAAGTGAACGTCAAGGCATTGCTCCGATACCGCCGAAAACATAATCATAGCCGCAGGTTCGCCGTCAGCATAAAGCACTCCGCCTTTCATGCCGAGGCTTTCCCAATTTGCAACGGCTTCGCGAATACTTTCAAGTTCGCCCTGCAATGAAACATCGCCGTCATCGTGCTCCGCAAACCATTGTTCGGCAACGTGCAAAGCATCGGGCAAGCGTTCCGTCGTGAGCGGGAGATATTGCGCGTCGGGATAAAGCCGCTTGAACCGATTGACGCAATATCTCTTGCCGTGCAATTTGCGCCCCGAAAGTCGCGCCAAACTTTCGCGGCTGTAAATATAATCGCTGTCGCCGTCAAAAGAATGCCAATCGACGGTAAGCAGCTCGTCAATCGCCCGACGTTGTTTTTCGTCGCAAAGACAAAATCACAACGTCTCTCCGCGCAGGTCGGAATCCGCTTTAAGGAGTTCAATCGCCGCGTTCAAATCAAAATTCTTATCGGAGAGCGGAAAGCCGCAGCCGCGCCTGTTTGCCGTTGAGCCGTTGTATCGACGGAACAATACCCCCCCAGGCTCAGCAACCTCGATATTGTATTTCTTGCGCAAAATGTAGAGATTAACCGTCGAAGTGTCACTGGCGATTGAAAAATTTCTTTGCGGAATAAAATTCGGCTCGTGCCAATCAAGCTTCAGCATTAAAATTACCCCCTTAAATTGATTCGTGCGGCAGATTCACAAAAAATTTTTCGCAGACGTGATAATTTTCTCTGTAATCATTGATACATGCTCATCGCACTAAAAGGCCACACGGCACATTCAAAAGGTTTATCGTCGCCAAGAATACAGCCGTTTTTGTTGAACGGGCAAGGAATTTCCTCGTCGTCGGTCTTGTAATTATTTTCCATGTCCGCAATGTAACCTGCGCAATTATTGCGTTTTACATATTTGAATTGGACTTCGGGATATTTTTTCCGCAAATTTTCCATTTCCGACGTTGAAAGGACGTATAATTCCCACAAACTGCGCTTTTTAAATGAGCAACAGAACCGGCATTTTGCGCAATCTTGCGGTGTCAGTAAATCTTTAAGCATCGAATCACCTCAGGTCGGTAAGGAACTCCTCGAACGGCAAGCCCCAATTCCACGGCAGATTGAGCTTTTCGGCGTGCGCAATGCATTTGGTCACGAAGTCAGCCGCCTTGCGCGTGGCGTCGGGTAAAGTTTCGCCATTAAGCCAAGACGCCGCCGCTACCGCGAAAAACGCATCGCCCGTACCCGAACGGTCACCGCCCAATCGCCGCGAAGTCACCAAATCAATCTGCCCGTTGTCGAAAATAAAATTGGCAATGCCGGAGCCGTCGTCGAGGTCGAGCGTGACGCCCGTAATAATCACGCGTCCGCCGCGAGTCTTCGCCGCAATGTTCGCCGCCATAGTCGCCAGCTCCGAATCGCTGATAACGCCGCCCGAAGGATACGCCGCGCCCAAAAGTTCGCAAGCCTCCGTTAAATTCGGCGTAACGAGGTCGGCAAACTCCAACAGCTCGCGCATACGACGGCACATTTCGCGGGTATACGACGCGTAAATTTTGCCGTGGTCGCCCATGACGGGGTCGATAATCACGACGGCGGGGCTGTCACTTATGAAGCGGCGGACGATCTCAATCTGCGCGGCGGAGCCGAGAAAGCCCGTAGCTATCGCGTCGAACGTCAAATTATTTTTGCGCCAGCTGTCGACGTAGGCGGTCATGCGGTCGGTAAAGTCGTCCATGAAATAATCTTTAAAGCCCGTGTGCACGCTCAGCAATGCCGTCGGCAACGGGCAGACTTGAATTTTCAGCGCGGAGATTATCGGCAACTCAACCGTCACGGAACAACGCCCGAAGCCCGTCACGTCGTTAATCAGCGCGATTTTTTTTTGTCGCAAAATTATTATCACCTCGCCAACAAATCATTTGGTGACTTAAGGCATCTTTCCTTGAGAATGAGCAAAATCTGCAAATGCCACATCACGTATAAGCATAGCAAGACAGGTCTGTATATTCATGATGAAAATATTCGCGATCATCAGCTGACCTATCGACTCCTGCGGCAAGTTCAGCTGACTCAATAATATCGTGAACGATGCCAATACGCCGCCGGGAATCACGGGAGTTGCCATGCTTAATTGAATAATCAGGAATAACAAAATCAGCAGTTGACTTATTGAAAGCGTTTGTCCCGCTGAAAATGCTCCGTAAAATGCACAGACGACAAGCGGCGTTATGACTGACGGTACAAACATTGCGTGAGTCAACGGAATCCAAATGTCGCAGAGTTTTGAATCAATGTGGAGTTTGTTTTTGCACACGTTGAAGTTTTCGGGAATGGTGATAGAACCGCTTGCAGTATATAACGCAAGTGTGAGCACCGTAGAAATTTTACGCAGAAAATCCGCGACGTTAATTCCGGTACCGGCAGCCAAATACGCAAGATGCAGAACGCAGAATATAATCATGGCCAGCAAATTTGCAACAACGATACTCCACGTCGACAGCATTTCATCAAGGCTGTTAGCCACAATAGCGTTGAAGATACTCAGGAAAATCGTTAAGTAAATTATCTTCGAGACTATATTCATCATAGAAAAAACAATCTGTTTCAGTTCGTGAATAATCTTTTTTGCAGTGCTTACGCGTTCGCCCAGCATTAAAATACAAATCCCAAGCAACGTTGCAATTACCACGATTTGCAGGATATTGCCCTCAAGGAAGGGCTTGATAAAATTTGTCGGGATAATCGTGAGCAACAATGCTATGATCTCTCCGCCGGCAGAGTTGTCACCTATGTTAAATTCTATTACGGGAAAGAACATTTGGCAGAGCACCATGCTGACGATTGCCAGCAAAACAGTTAAAATCACGAACCGTTTTACAATTTTTAATCCCAGCGTGCTGAAAGTGGTTACATCGTCCATTACGCAGATACCGGATGCTACGGACGTGAATATCAGCGCATATGTTGCCGCCATGATAATTCCCATCAGCGAATGGAATAACGGTTTGGACAAATCGTGAATTATAAAATATTGGAAGCTGTCCGGCAAAAAATTTATAGCGCAAGAGGAAATGATCGCCAAAATCAACGCGATTGAAGTTTTGCCGCCCGGTATCTTTGGGAATTTCCGTTCCTTAGTCGAAAAGGTTTCAATTTCGTTGACGCCGCCACTATATTTGTAAACCGTACCGGCGGATTCGTAATTGAGCAATTTACTCATCAAATCGGACGTAAAAATAGAGTCGCTGTTCTCATTGAGCGGATTAAACGGCTCGGCTTTTATGCGTATGATAACCTTCGGAGCACCAAAATATTTCTTCATACGCACTTCGTACTCTTGATTTTCGCCGAATTTCCCTTGATAGAGAATCAAAGCCTCCTCCAAAATAAGCGTAATCTTTACAATGTCACGCTTGGCGATATGTGCATGATCAAAGAAATCCTCCACGTCTTGAATCGTCTTGCCGATATTTTCATTGGTTAAATTCATAATTCATTCGCGCCGCGCCAAACGCTCTTTAGCGACCGCCTCGAATTCGCCGCGCCCGTAGTTCACGAACGGAACGATTGAAATTCCTCCGCGAACACTGAACAGCCCCTCGACCTCCAGATAGCGCGGCTCCAACAACTTAATCAAGTCGTCGGCTATCGTGTTGATAACGTCCTCATGAAACGTGCCGTGGTTGCGAAAGCTCGTAAGGTACAGCTTGAGGCTCTTGCTCTCCACAAGCTTTTTATCGGGAATGTAGCGGATTTTAATCGTGGCGTAGTCGGGCTGGTGAGTTATCGGGCAAAGGCAGGTAAATTCGTCGCTGGTCAGCGTCACGAAATAATTGCGGGCGGCGTTGCGGTTTTCAATCGCCTCCAGAAATTCAGGCGCGTAATCGTATTTGTAAGCGGTAATCTTACCGAGATTTTTAAGTTCCATAAAGTCTCCTTTAAGCGGCGCGTCTGCCGTCAACGATTTGCGCGTCGGAAAGCCGTTGCATAACGTCGGAAAGCTTATAAGTCGCGTCCGCGTCGACGGTTTGAAGTCCGCGCAACGTCAGCGGAACGCTCATAGGCGGATTGTCGAGGGTAAGCATTTCGCGATTGACAATCTGCGCGGCGGACGGATAGACGAGGCTCAAGCGGGCGTAATCGTTGCCGTCGGAGCCGCTAAATTTCCAGATAACCAACTTGGAGGCAATGGGGACGCGCCACTCAAAAGTGCCGGGCAAAGTGTAATCGTCCACGCCGATAGCCGCCAACACGTTGGAAAGATTGGAGTCGTGCCCGCAAATGAAACTGAACTTGCGGGCGGGCGTTTTAAGTTCGTCGGCAATGACGGCGAGCATGGGAGCGGCGAAGGCTTTCGCGCCGAGCGGGCGGTCAAAGTTGCTGTTAATCAGGCAGGAAGAAATTTTCGCCACGTCGCGCATTTCGGCATCGCTGTAGGAAACTTTGCCGTCGTAATAATCCATAAGCAAACCGTCGGCGGCAAGGTTAATCTTGCTCAAGGAACCTTGGGCTTTCCACTCGACAACCTCGTCACGAATCGTCACCGAATAATCGACAGGATTGAACTTTTCGCCGCTGAGACGCTCCACGGTCGCAATCTCCTTGCTCAAGCCGTCGAATAATTTTTTCCAATTGGTTTCGGCGTGAAGCTTTTTGATAAGGGCGGTGTCGGTCGGCGGCAGGAAGACACGATCCTTTTGCCCCAAGGCGCGGTGATATTCAATCGGAATGTTGGCGATAGGAAATGCGCCCGCCGAGAAATATTTAGCCGTGGCTATCGTCCGCTGATATGAATTGGCATAGAAACGAACCTCGCCGACGGAAGGTTGAGCGTTTTTCGGGAAGAGACCTTGCGCCCTGAATTGCGCCTCGAAGTATTGCCCCATAAGCGTTTCCATTTCGCCGCCGCGCAACGTCAAAAGCCCTCTGTCCTCGCCCGCCTTGAGCGAATAGCGCAGGTTGTGACGACTTACCACCACGACTTGTTCAAGCCGATACTCCGCAGCGTGCGCGACGGAATAAAATACCGCCGTGACGACGAAGACTATCATAAGCGACAAAAATTTTTTCATGTGAATTTCTCCCTTACAAGCCGAGATTCGGGACGGCGTTAAGCGTCGAATCGGCAAAAGTGTTTTGGTAGTAGCCGCGACAGGCAATCATGGCGGCGTTATCGGTGCACAGAATTTTTGACGGGTAGTAGAATTTAAAGCCGCGCCGAGCGCAAGCCTCGCGCAAAGTTTTTTCCAATGACGAATTAGCCGCGACGCCGCCCGCCAAGACGATTTTGTCAAGCTTGAACTCGTCCGCCGCCGCCAAAGTTTTATCAGCCAGCGTCTCGACAACCGTCCGCTGAAAACTCGCCGCTACGTCCGCCGCGTTAATCGGTTCGCCCTTCATCTGCGCGGTATTCAGATAATTTAACACCGCCGACTTAAGCCCGCTGAAACTGAACTCGTAGCCGGCAACTTTGGGGTGCGGAAAGTTTATGGCGTCGGGGTTGCCCTGCTTAGCCAATTTATCAATCTCCGGGCCGCCGGGGTAGGGCAAGCCCATAACGCGGGCAATTTTGTCGAACGCCTCGCCCGCCGCGTCGTCCCGTGATTGTCCCAGCAGTTCAAAGCTGTTGTAGCCCGTCATTTTTATTAAAGCCGTGTGCCCGCCCGATACCACCAATGATAAAAACGGCGGCTCCAATTCGGGTGCGCTCAGGAAGTTCGCGAAGATGTGCCCTTCCAAGTGGTTGACGGCTATCAGCGGGATTTTCAGCGCGAAGGCTAAACTTTTCGCCGCGCTCAAGCCGACAAGTAACGCGCCCGCAAGTCCCGGTCCGAACGTCACGGCGATTTGGTTTATCTCGCGCAACTCGACGCCCGCCTTATGAATCGCCTCGTCGATTACCGGCATGATGTTGACGATGTGCTTGCGCGACGCGATTTCGGGTACCACGCCGCCGAATTTTTGATGCAACGGGATTTGCGTCGATATGACGTTTGAGAACAATTCGCGCCCGCCGCGCAGGACTGCCGCCGCCGTTTCGTCGCAACTCGTCTCTATTCCAAGCGTTAAAATTTCACTCATCGGCAAATTTCACCACACAAAAATTTATCGGGACGCCCGCCTCGCTGAATTTGGTTTCGTATTCGGTGCGAATGTTATCGGGCGGCTCGTCGGCGTGCAGGTCGTTGGTCACGTCGCGGACGATAAGCCCCGCTTCGGCGAATTGCTCCAACGAATAATCGAACAGCCCGCGATTGTCGGTCTTAAAGTAAAGCTCGCCGCCGCGCTTGAGAATCTTCCTGTACAACTCCAAAAATCGCGTGTTGGTCAAGCGGCGTTTGGCGTGACGTTTCTTTGACCACGGGTCGCAGAAATTTATATACAGCCTGTCGACCGCGTGCTCGGCGAAAAGCTCGGCGATATTTGCCGCGTCGAAGACTATCAGCCGCACGTTGGAAAGGTTTTTCTCGCGAACTTTACGCGCCGCCGCCAATATCACCGTCGCCTCGACTTCCAGCCCGACGAAATTTATTTGCGGGTTGCGCTCGGCTATTTGCGTTATGAAGTCGCCCTTGCCCGTGCCCAGCTCAACGTGCAGCTCCCGCGCAGGGTCTTTGATTATCGGCGCGACCTCCCCGACCGTCACGAAGTCCGCGAAGGCTTGAAGTTTCTCGTCAGTGTGAGGCTTTTTCCTAAGCCGCAAAATTATTCACCCCTCGTCTAGTCCGATTAAATTTTCCGTGTGCAGGAACGCCGCCAATTTTTTTATGCCGCTCATGACGTTGCGATAATGTTCGGGCGTCAGCGATTGCGCTCCGTCGGACAGTGCCCGCGCAGGATTCGGGTGCATTTCCATCATCAAGCCGTCCGCGCCCGCCGCCAGTGCCGCCAACGCCATTGGCTTTACCATGCGCCATTTGCCCGTGCCGTGCGACGGGTCTACGATTATCGGCAAGTGCGACAGGTGCTTGACTGCCGCCACCGCGCTTAAGTCCAACGTGTTGCGCGTGTAAGTTTCATACGTTCGGATACCGCGCTCGCACAACACCACGTCGGGATTGCCCGCGTTCATGATGTATTCGGCGGCGTTAAGCCACTCGTCGATTGTAGCCGCAAGTCCGCGCTTTAGCAGGACGGGGCGTTTGCATTTGCCGACCTCTTTAAGCAAGCCGAAGTTTTGCATATTCCGCGCCCCGATTTGGAGCATGTCGGCATACTCGGCGACGGGGGCGATGCCTTCGACCGTCGTGACCTCCGTGACGATTCGCAAGCCCGTAGCCTCACGCGCCTCCGCCAGATATTTTAAGCCCTCGATTTCCAAACCTTGGAACGAATACGGCGAAGTCCTCGGCTTATAAGCACCTCCGCGCAGGAATTGTGCGCCGCCGTCCTTGACAATCTGCGCGGCTTTGAGGATTTGCTCCCGACTTTCGACCGCGCAAGGTCCCGCCATGACGACAGGCTCCGCGCCGCCGATTTTCACGCCGCTCACGTCGATAACGCTCGATTGCGGGTGAAACTCGCGGCTCGCCAACTTGTAGCTCTTGGAAATGGCAACGGAACTCTCCACGCCGGGCAACGCGTCAATCGCCACGGACGCCAGCTTTGTCTTGTCGCCTATGACGCCGACGATTTTTTGTTGTGCGCCCTCCATTATCTTCGCGTCCAGCCCGACGCTCTTTATCGCCTTTATGACCTCGTCGATGTTTTGCGAAGTCGCTTCGGGATTCATGATGATTACCATAGAAATTCCTCCTTGCCTTACTGCGTTCAAACGCCGCCATTTTAACGCTAAAGTTTCCGCTTGAAAAGATTCTTTGCAAAAAAATTGCGCCCTCACTGTGGCGCGTCGGTACCCAAAATATTGCCCGCGAAGTCGACAAGGATTGTATTGACCTTAAGTTTGCCGAAGACATAACGCTCGGCGCGGAGGCTTGCCCTTGCCGCCATTGTATTGTAAACGCGTTCCAGGCGATTGGCGTTGATAATCTGCGCGGCGTCCTCGGTGGTGTTGGCGTCGAGGATTTT
>CALFJE010000101.1 GCA_937877545.1 uncultured Selenomonadales bacterium
CGGGTGATTGAACGTCAAGCTCTGCATTATCGGTTTCGACGGGTGATTGAACGTCAGCCTCTGCATTATCGGTTTCGACGGGTGATTGAACGTCAGCCTCTGCATTATCGGATTCGTCGGGTTCCTCTTCGTCCGGCAACTCCGCTCTGGCGAATGCCGCAACTACCGACGGCGGCGGCGTGAAAGGCGTTTTTATCGGCGGCGGCAATTCCTGCAGTCGATTTGCCTCCCAATGCTCGAAGGGCAACGGAATGCCGTAACGCATCGGCGGCGGCGTCACTCCGCAATACTCGAATTCCATATCGCGGAAAAAATTATTTTCCATCAGGAACTTGAAAGTATTTTCCGCCATCAGATTGAAAAGCAACTCGGTGCCGTGCTCCTTTACCGACAACAGCTTCCTGTAGGCTTTTCCTCCGATAAGGATGTTGCCGATGTCAAAAAACGGCAACGCGTCGGACAGCATATTGTCGAGCCAAACAAATATTATATCGCCGGGCGCAGGCTCCAATTCGTTGAGCTTAAGGAAAAAATCAACTTTATGATCGAAAAAAAATTGCGCCTCACTTTCGACGCGCCAGGGCAAATTCGCCTCGTTAAGCATCTTCTGCAAGTAGGATTCGATAGTTTTGTCGCAAGGTACATTGATGCCGTATTGGTGACACGTGCCGACAAACCAGATTCGATTTTGGTAGCGGTCGGGCTGATACGCCGTCAAACGCTTGCCGTCTTTTATTTGGCGCAGAGTATCGGGCAATTCGTCCTCGACATTGAGCAACAAGGACAACATCCTGTCGGTAAACGTCGACACACTCCTTTTTAGTCGCAGATATGGGACATTCGTCACGAACAATTTAACTTTTGGGTAACGTTTAAGGAAGCTTAGCAACGGTAGTTCAAAATATGTTTTGCGGACAAAATAATCGGTCAAGTCGTCCAGATAAATTGTCTTGGTCATTTTGAAGCGGTCTTTGTCGGACGAGAGAAAAAAAAGCTTATCGCAACGCGACACCAATTCCTTGGAAAACATTTGAGTTTTCAGAGGCGGTACTGCGGCGTATGCTGAAAAGTCTACTTCGGACGTCGCCAAGTCGAGCAGGCAAAATTGCGGCGTCAATCTTTTGTCTGTGGAAAATTGCACGTGCACATTCCAGATAAACTGCGTATCTTTTTTTCTGGCGAGGAAGAGCGGTCTTTTTATTCCGTTGTCGATGCAAAATTGCGGGAGGGTATAGCCGTTCTGAAAGCAATCGCGCAATTTGATAAAACATTTAAAATCGGACATTGCCAAGCCTCCTTTTTTGTCAATGATAACAGGAAACTTTTCCATATGCAACAAAAAGCGGAGCCTTGCGACTCCGCCCGATGTTAATTTTGTTCTTGAGGATATTGTTGCTGATTGTATTGTTGTTGGTCGTATTGAGGCCGGTCATATTGCTGATTCGGGTCGTAAGCCGGATTGTAATTGCCCTGCCCGTAATTTTGCGCGTAAGCTTGCTGAGCCGCCTGCTGGTTCATGCTTATCTTTGCCTGCTGAAGGATTTGCCTGGCGTGTTCAAGTCCTGCCTGTGCCTGCTGAAAACCTTGGAAGGTATTGCCCACGTGCGCTATCAGCTGGTCGAAGACTTGATTGGCGTAGCGGTCGGCGTCGTCCTGCAGTTGCTTGGAATTTTGACGCGTCCGCTCCATTATCTCGGCTTCCTGTTGCTGAGCCTGGCTTAAAACCATTCGCGACTTTTCCCGCGCCTTGATTACGATGTCGTTTTCGTCGACGAGCCGCTCCGCCTCCAGGCGTGCCTGCTTGATGATGTTGTCCGCCTCTGCCTGCGCGTTTTTAAGGATATTTTCGCGCTCCTTCATGACCTCGGTTGCGTGTTCCAGTTCCTGCGGCAAATCCTTGCGCAATTCTTCCACCAAATGTATCAGATATTCTTCCGAGATTATTGTTTTGTTCGTGAGCGGCAAATGCGGCGCACCTGCCACCAGGTCTTCTATCTTGTTTAACGTGTCCCTTACTGCCATAACCATCCCCTCTTAGGAATTAGGATTTGGGAATTAGGAATTAGGATTTGGGAATTTCTCTTGCAGAGCGAATTCCACGCACTCCGGTACCAAGCCGTGTACGTTACCGCCGAAATGCGCCAGCTCCCGCACTCCCGAAGAACTTATAAACAAAAATTCGGGGGCTGTCAATAAAAATATCGTGTCCGCCGTCGGGACGAGGTGCCGCATCATTTGCGCCTTGTTCACTTCGTATTCAAAATCCGTCGCCGAACGCAACCCGCGAATTATTACGTTGATGTCGTGTTGCTTCATGTAGTCGGCGGTCAGCCCGTTGTATGAGTCCACCGTCAAGTTGTCGATGTGTACCGTTGCCTCGCGCAATAAGTCTACGCGCTCCTCCATGCTGAACAGATATTTTTTGGTCTCGTTGACGAACACGCAAACCGTCAGCTCGTCGACAAGCCGCGCCGCCCGCTCGAAGATATTTATATGCCCGTTCGTTACGGGGTCGAAGCTCCCCGTGCACAGTGCCTTTTTCATGCCGTCAAGTCCCCTTAAAAATTTTAATCGCCGTCGTGTTGCCGTAAGTAATTGCGCGGATAAGTTCAAAGCCGCCGGATAAAGTTTCGTCCGCGCCGTGCTCGACAATCATTAAGCCGCCCGACTTCAGCAAGCCAAGTTCCGCCGCCAACGCCAACGACCTTTGCGCCAAGCCTCGCGAATACGGCGGGTCGCTGAAGATTAAATCGAACGCCGCGCCCTCCTTAGCCAGCCGCCGCATTATGCGTTCAAAGTCTCCGCGCAGATTCCGACAGCCCTCGAACTTTGCCCGCGCTATGTTGTCGCCGATTATCGCCGTCGTCGCCGAATCTATGAACGTTGCCGCCGCCGCGCCTCGTGATACCGCCTCCAAGCCCAAAGCTCCCGTCCCCGCGAAGATGTCCAGCACCGCCTCAACCTCCGCGAAGTTTATCAGCCCGCTTAAGATACTGAACAGCGATTCCTTTACGCGGTCGGAAGTCGGGCGCGTCGATAATCCCGCCGGCGTCTTCAATCGCAAGCCCTTTGCCCTGCCCGTTATGATTCGCATTTTATCTGAGCAGGTCGATTTTTTCTATCTCGTAGCCGTGACGATTCAACGCGGCAACTATCCTGTCGATATGCGCCTGATTGTGCGTCTCGACCGTAACCTCCAGCACGACTTTTTTAAAGCTGTCGGTCACCCGCGCCTGGTCGTGCTCCAGCTTAATGACGTTGGCATTTTCCTCCGTCAATATCCGCGACACGTTCAAAAGTTCGCCGGGCTTATCGGCAAGCAGCACGCCGAAGCAGAAGATTCGCCCGCGCACGATTAACGCCTTGTCGATAAGCGCACTCAACGTCGAAATGTCGATGTTGCCACCGCTTACTATCGCCACGACCTTTTTTCCCTTGAACGGGAGCTTGCTCAACGCCGCCAAACTTAAGACGCCCGCGCCCTCGGCTATCAGCTTGTGCTTTTCAATCAGGAACAGCAACGCGCTCATGATTTCCATTTCGTTGACGGTGATGATTTCGTCGAGATATTTTTGGCAAAAGGCGAACGTCAAATCGCCCGCCGTCTTGACCGCGCAACCGTCGGCAACGGTGTCGGAGCTGTTGAGCGTGACGATTTCGCCCGCGTCGAGAGCCGCCTTCATGCAAGCCGCGTTTTCCGGCTCCACGCCGATAACTTTAACTTGCGGGCTGACGACCTTGGTAGCCAATGCCACGCCGCTTGCGAAGCCGCCGCCGCCAATCGGTACCAAAATCGCGTCCACGTCCTTAAGCTCGTTGATAATCTCCAGAGCCGTGGTGCCTTGACCGAGCAGGACTTCCAAATCGTTGAACGGATGCACGTAAACGTAGCCGTGTTGCTGTTGAAGTTCCAGGCTGTGTTTATAGGCGTCGTCGAAACCGTCGCCGTAGAGGACGACCTCCGCGCCGTAAGCTTTGGTAGCCTCGACCTTTAAAATCGGCGTGGTTGCGGGCATACAGATTACCGCCTTGACGCCGAGCTTCTGCGCCGCGAACGCTACGCCCTGCGCGTGATTGCCCGCCGAAGCCGTGATTACTCCGCGCTGACGCTCCTCCTCGCTTAAGTGGCTGATTTTGTTATAGGCTCCGCGCAGCTTGAATGCGCCGGTGTGTTGCATGTTTTCGGGCTTGAGGAAGACCTCATTGCCGCTGAGTTCCGAAAAAAAATCGCTCGCTATGAGCCGCGTCTTTTTGACCGTGCCCGCCAGCTGCTTATCTGCGCGGTACACGTCCGCTATCGTCGTGCGCTCCACCAATTCGGCGGGCGTCATTGTCTCCTCGCTCAAAATTCCAAACCTCCCGTTGCTTAATCGTCTAACTTTAACATTACAACGCCGCAACGTCAAATTTCTTTGCAGGGGAACGCCGCTTTGCAAAGAATCAACCTTAGATAAAATTTTTGGAGGAGATACGATGAAACGCATTTATAATTTTAACCCCGGTCCGGCGACGTTGCCGCTCGAAGTGCTCAAGGAGGCTCAAGCCGAATTCCTCGACTTCAACGATACGGGCATGTCGATACTTGAAATCAGTCACCGCGCCAAAGCCTATGAGCGCGTTCACAATCAAGCAAAGGCTGACATTCTGAACCTGATGGATCTCGACGACGATTACGAAGTGCTGTTTATTCAAGGCGGCGCGTCGCTCCAATTCGCCATGATTCCGTTGAACTTCGCCACAAAGGAACGCCCCGGCTCCTACGTTATCAGCGGCGTTTTCTCAAGCAATGCCTATCGCGAAGCCGCTATCCTCGAAGTCGCCAAGATTGCCGCCTCGACCAAGGAGGAAAACTTTCGCCGCGTCCCGCGCCAAGACGAAATTCGCATTCACCCGAACGCCGCTTATCTGCACGTTTGCTATAACAATACGATTTACGGCACGGAATTTCACTACATACCCGACAGCGGCAACGTCCCGCTCTTCGCCGACATGTCCAGCGATATGCTAAGCCGCCCGCTAGATTTTAGTCGTTTCTCGCTGATTTACGCCGGTGTTCAAAAAAATCTCGGTCCGGCAGGCGTCGTGATTGTCGTGGCTCGTCGCTCGCTCCTCGAAAAAAGCCCCGAAATACTTCCGACCATGCTCCGCTACGAAACGTTTTATAAAAAGAATTCGCTTTACAATACGCCGCCCGCGTTCAGCATTTACATGGTCGGCAAGGTCGCCGCGTGGATTAAAAATAACGGCGGCTTGGAGGAAATGGCGCGTCGCAATTCGATTAAGGCTAAGCTCCTCTACGACGCCATTGACAGTTCCGACGGTTTTTATCGCGGGCACGCCGAACCCGATTCGCGCTCCTTTATGAACGTGACTTTTCGTCTGCCCAATGACGAGCTTGAAAAGAAATTCGTCGCCGAGGCTCTGGAGCATGACCTCAGCGGCGTTAAGGGGCACCGTTCGGTTGGCGGAATGCGGGCTTCCATTTACAACGCCATGCCGATTGAGGGCGCGGCGGCTCTTGCCGACTTCATGAATCGTTTCCGCAAAGCCAACAGGTGACGCCTCCCTTTTAACGATGCAACGTCACGTTGTCCCTAATCCCTAATTCCTAATTCCTAATTCCTAATTCCTAAAAGGAGGCTTTTATGAGCTATTTCTTGAAACGCACAGAAAATAATCTTTGGCACGGCAAATTTTCTGCCTTCCCGAACGATTTGGTTACTCATGCCGTGTCCACGCGCACGGGTGGCGTCAGCAAGCCGCCCTACGACAGCTTAAACCTCGCGCTCCACGTCGGCGACGAACCGCAAGACGTTATCGCCAATCGCAAGCGGTTTATCCAATCCCTGGGCTTCAACTTGGCGGATATTGTCACGCCCAATCAAGTGCACGGCACGCGGGTCGTTCGCGTCGACGAGAATTGTCGCGGTTGCGGTTGCAATAACTACGCCGATTCAATCCCCGAAACCGACGCCCTTATCACCGACACGCCCGACTTGCCGCTCATGCTCTGTTTCGCCGATTGCGTCCCGATTTTTTTCGTCGACGTGGAAAACTGCGCGGTAGGCTTGGCGCACGGCGGTTGGAAGGGCACTCTCAATAAAATCGCCGCCAAAACTTTGCGCAAGATGGGCGATGAATTCGGCACGCGTCCGCAGGATTGTCTGATTGGTATCGCGCCGTCAATCGGGGCTTGTTGCTATGCTGTCGGCGCGGAGGTCGTCGACAAGTGCAAGGCGGCTTTCCCCGACAATCACACCGAGCTTTTGCTTGAGCGCGACGGCAAGACTTATCTGGATTTGTGGCGGACTAATGTCGTTCAGCTTACGGAGGCGGGTGTCCCCGAAGAAAATATCGACGTGGCGGGCAAATGCACTTGTTGCGAAAATACGTGGTATTATTCCTATCGCGCCGCGCAGAGTCACGGTCTCGACCGCACGGGCAGAATCGCCGCCGTTATCGCGCTGAAGAGCTAACCTAACCGGATGCAACGTCACGTTGCCCGCACGGGCAGAATTGCCGCCGTTATCGCGCTTAAGTCCGCTTGATTTAAAATTTTCGCGGGTGTATCATTTAATCGCCAAAAAAATTTCAGGGAGGCAAACTTTATGATTATCGGCGTATCGAAGGAAATTAAGAACAACGAGAATCGCGTAGGCTTGACGCCGGCGGGCGCAGATGCTCTGGTCAAGGCGGGGCACAAAGTCTTGATTGAGACGGGCGCGGGCATAGGGTCGGGCTTCACCGATGAGGATTATTCGGCGGTCGGCGCGGAGCTTATCGCGGACAAGAAACAAATCTTCGACGCGGCAGAGATGATTGTCAAGGTCAAGGAACCGTTGGAGCCGGAATATGAGCTGTTCCACGCGGGGCAAATTTTGTTCACATACTTGCACCTCGCGCCCGAACCCGCGCTTACGAAGGCATTGCTCGACAAGAAAGTCACGGGCATAGCTTACGAGACAGTCGTCGGTCGTGACGGGCGGAGCTTGCCTTTGCTTGCACCCATGAGCGAAATTGCGGGGCGCATGTCAATTCAACTCGGCGCACAATTTTTGGAAAGTCAATACGGCGGCAGCGGGATATTGCTCGGCGGCGTGAGCGGCGTGGCGGCGGGGCAAGTCGTCATAATCGGCGGCGGCGTGGTCGGCACCAATGCCGCGAAGATTGCCCTGGGTATGCGGGCGCGTGTCACGATTATTGACCTGTCGATTGAGCGGCTCCGCTACCTTGATGACATTTTCGGCGGCAAGGTCTGCACCGTCATGAGCAACAGCTACAACATTGCGCAATGGGTTAAGCAAGCCGATTTGCTCGTCGGCGCGGTACTTATCCCCGGCGCGAAGACGCCTCAGCTCGTTACGGAGGACATGGTTAAGACTATGAAGCGCGGCTCCGTGATTATCGACGTGGCGATTGACCAGGGCGGCTCCATTGCCACTTGCGACCACGTCACCACGCACAGCGACCCCACGTTTGTTAAGCACGGCGTCATTCACTACAGCGTTGCCAATATCCCCGGCGCGGTTGCCCGCACGTCCACGCTTGCTTTGACGAACGCCACTTTGCCCTACGCGCTCAAGATTGCCGGCGAGGGTTGGAAGGCGGCTTGCAAAGCGGACGCGGGGCTTGCCAAGGGGCTTAACACCGTTGACGGCAAGCTCACCAATAAAAATGTCGCGGAGGCTCTCGGTCTCGAATTCGTCAACGTCGCGAACTTCTTAGCCTGACACCCCGTCCAAGTTAAAGTTCGGGATAAAAGCTTTATCGGCAGTCTTGCCCGTTTGAATGTAGCAATTCGCGACGTGACGTTGCATCCTGCGGACGCGCCGAATCGTCATGACAACTTAAAGTCAGTCGCCGCGCTTAAACGTTTAAAACCCCGTCCAAGTTAAAGTTCGGGATAAAAGCTTTATCGGCGGTCTTGCCCGTTTGAACGTAGCAATTCACAACGCCGATACCAGCCGCGTGCTCCACGACCGATTGATATTCAAAAGTCGTGAGCGGGCGGCTAATTTTTTTGTAATCGCCTGCGCGGTGGACGGGCGTGTATTGATTCATGAGGCTGATAAAAATCGCGTCGCCGAAAGTTTCATGAAGCCAATCGATAATCTTCATGGCGTCGCGGCGATAACCGGGCAATACCAAATGGCGCACGATAATCCCGCGAGTCATCAAGCCGCCGTGAATCTGCGCGGAGCCGACAAGTTCAAACATCTTCTTGATAGCGGCGGAGGCAACGGCAAAATAATTTTGGGCGTCGGAAAAAGTGCGGGCGGGGTCGTCGTCGAAGTACTTCAAATCGGGCAGAAATATATCGACGCGTCCGCGCAGGTGTTCCAAAGTCTCAGGCAACTCGTAAGCGTTGGAGTTCCACACTATCGGCAAGGTCAGCCCGCGTGCTTTGGCTAAGTCTATCGCCGCGCAGATTGGCTCGGTGTAGTGCGTCGGCGTCACCAATTCCACGTTAGCCGCGCCGCGCCCCTGTTGCTCCAAAAAAATCTCCGCCAGCCGTTCCGTCGATACCGTCGCGCCGAAGCCCCCTTGACTGATTGAAAAGTTTTGGCAGTAGACGCACCGCAAGTTGCAGTTGGCAAAGAAAATCGTACCCGCGCCGCCCTCGCCGACCAAGCACGGCTCCTCCCATTTATGCAGGCTCACCAATGCCACGCGCAAATTTTTATCGGCTCGGCAATAGCCCAAACGATTCACGCGGTCAACGCCGCAACGCCTCGGACATAACTCGCAACCCGTCATGATTTGTCACCTCGCAAATATTTTATCACGGCGGCAGGAAAATCGCGGCGGCGCAAGAATCAATCAGCAGAAAAATTTTTGGCAAGGTGATTTTCTTGAGCGATAACAACGAAGCGACCGATAGCAAGAAATTAAACGGCGACGCCTCGGACGACAATAAAGCTTTGGACGCCGATAAGACCTCGGACGCCGATAAGCCTGCGGACGATACTCCCGACGCCCCCGAAGAGACTCCGCCCGAACCTGAGGAAAAGCCGTCCGTCTTGCGCACGATTAGGAACGTCATTTTGGGCTTGCTGGTGCTGATTATTGCGGTTGTGGGCGGTTTCGCCTGGGCGGTTAAAACCGGCAAACTTAGCACGGAAGATGTCGCCATGATTAACAAGGAGCTGGGCTTGTATCGACTGCCCTATGTCGGCAACGGCAAATATTTCGAGGTGCCCGAAGGCGTGGAGTGGCCGCCCAAGGAAGAATCAAAACCCGAAGCCGAATCGGAAACGCCCGAAGATACCCCCGTTGAACCCGAAAAGCCCAAGCCCGCCGAGAAACCGACGGAAGTCAAAATCGACAGGAAGGCAATCGAGGAGCAACGTCTCAAGCGCGAGGCTGAGGAGAAAAAACGCGTCACGAGGCTTGCACGTATTTACGAGAACATGAAGCCCGAAGCCGCCGCCAATGCCCTAATCAACGTCGATTGGGATACGACAGTCCTAATCTTCCAACGCATGAGCGAGGACTCCGTGGCGCAGATTCTATCCAAAATGGAACCCGAAGCCGCCGCTCAGTTGACCGAAATGCTCTTCGCGGGCACGCAACGCCGCGTCACCACCCCATACGACACAATGCGGGGCGAACCCGTCAACGAACCGTATACCGAATAAAAAAACCCTCCAAATCGGAGGGCTAATTTTTTCTTACAAGATGCAACGTCACGTTGCCGCAGGTTATTTCTTGCCGAAGGTGAGGAGCGTGCTTTGCTTAACGAGTTGCGTCACGTCTTGGAAGGCGTCCGTTAAATCCGTGAAGCCCGTCGCTTTAGCGTCGACAATGGAATCAAGCCGCGTGTCGCCTGTAAAGAAGTTATCCGAGTCAAGCAAATCCGCCGAGCCGTAAAGGTTGCTGATGTTAATCGAAGTGTTCTTGGCGTTCTTGAGCGTTATTGAGCCGCTGCCGACGTTGACGACGACATCATTGCCGACGGTCGAACGCGTATAGGAGCCGTAGACCTTCAAGGTATCGTTGCCGTCGAAGCCTACGACCGTATCGGAACCGTCGCCCGAATTGTAAGCAATGACGTACGAGCCGCCGCGCACACTTACGAAATCATTGCCCGCGCCGCCCTTGATTGAAATATTGTTGCCGTACGAAGCCTTAATCGTGTCGTTGCCCGCGCCTGTGTCGACAAAGCCGTTATCGTTACTGCTGACGTAAATCGAATCGTTATCGTTGCCGGCGAGGATTGTGTTGTTTGAGCCGGCGCAATAGATTCTATCGTTGCCCGCGTCGCCGGAAATGGAAGCTCCCGTGCCGCTATTGTAGATGGTATCGTCGCCGTTGCCAACGAAAATCCGAGCGTTATTGCCGTAGTTCGCGATGCTGTCATTACCGTCGCCGCCGGATATGGAAGCACCCGTGCCGCTGTTGTAGATGATGTCGTTGTCCGCGCCGCCGTCGATGATGGAGTTGTTTCCTCTGCTAGAGACCTTATCGTTACCCGCTCCGCCCGCAACGGACATGTTATCGGCGTACCAGACTTTAATGCTGTCTGCGCCTTCGCCACCGTAAATCGTCACGTCGTTGTGTCCGCTGTTGTAAACGGTATCGTTGCCGCCGTAAGCGTAGACCACAGCCCCGGCGATTGAAACGCTTATGTAGTCGTTGCCGCTCGTGCCGTAGACGACATTGTCCGAAGGAAGCGTGACGGGCTGGACAGTCGGAACAGGCGCGACAGTCGGAATGGGAACAACGCTAAAGCTTTTGTTCTTGCTGTCCTTAACTGTAATGGAGCCGTTGCCGACAGTAAGGACGACATCGGAGCCGACAGTCGAGCGCGTGTAAGTGCCGCCCGTTATGCTTATGGTGTCGCCTGAGCCGATATTGTACAGGACGTCGTTGCCGTCGCCGTCCGCGTAGAGGAAAATATTTCTGCCGTCGCCGTTATCGGAATAAATTGTATCGTTGCCCGTGCCCGCGTTTACGGTTGCTCTGTCGACATCGCCCGTCATGCTGACCAAATCGGCTCCCGCGCCGCCCGATATGGACGAATCGCCGAAACGCCCCGCAATGGTATCGTTGCCGTCGCCCGCGTTGATTGTCACATAAGCTCCGCCATAGCGGTCGTTGCTTGAGTAAATGAAATCGTTGCCGTCGAGCGCGTTTATCGTGACGTTGGTGCCCGAATTCCTGATTGAGTCTGCGTAAGCGGTGCCGGTGAGCGTTCTGCTTGAGAGGGTGTTGTTAATCGTCACACCGACATTGCCACCGCTCGTCGTGACGGTATCCCATTCGCAGAGGAAAGCCTTGCCGCCATTATCAGTACCGTAATCGTTAAAGTCGCCGTCGTTCCATTTACCGTCCGTGAACTGCCAGTAGAACATGGCGTAGTTTTCGGGCTTATCGGCGTTATTACCGTTGCTGGGCTCGCCGCTCGCCCAATTCCTGTAGGTTGAAGAATCGCCGTTGATCCAAGTCCACGTGCCCTCTTGCGCCGCGTCGCTCAAGCCGAAATAAGCCGAATCGTAACCTTGACTCTTCATGTAGCTGTAAAGCGCGGTATTCTCTGCGGCGTTGTTGATAACCGCCAGATGACCGCCGAGCGATTCGCAATAGGCTTTTGCCTGTGCCCACGTCATAGAGGAATAGCCCTGATAAATTTTGTAACTGTGTCCGTTGTAAGTGTAGGCATTGGTCGGAATATTCGGCTCTACAGTTAAAGGAACAGGAGGAATAACGTTGACGGTCTTAGTTTTGCCGTTCTTGACGGTAATGGAGCCTGTGCCCACGCCGAGGACTACATCCGAGCCGACTGTTGAACGCGTATACTTTGCTCCCGTGATGCTGATAGAGTCCGTCGCGCCGAGGTTATAGAGGACATCGTTGCCGTCGCCCGCTGTGTACTTGTAAAGATTTTTTGTCCCGTAGCTGTAAAAAGTATCGTTGCCTGCGCCGCCAATTATCGTGTTGCTTGTGGTAACGGTCGGAGAGTAACCGCTGAGGCTTACCAAATCATTGCCCGCGCCCATATCAATTAAATTATTCTTACCTGTAGCATAGCCACTGCCGGAGTAGTTGTTGAGTCTGTCATTGCCTGCGCCGCCATAAATGGTACCGTAACCGCCGGTATTGATGATGTAGTCGTTGCCTGCCTCGCCGCTGAGGAATGAATAGTTGCTGTCGGTCTGAAGTTTATCATCGCCGTCGCCGCCGTGTGCCGTGGCGTAGTTGCCCAAAGCTCTAATATCATCACTACCCGCGCCGCCCGATAACGAGGAGCGTTCACCTGTGCTGATTAAAGTATCGTTGCCCGCGCCGCCGTCTGTTGTCACGCTGTCATTGTAGCTGAGCAATTCATCATTACCTTCATAGCCATAAATTTTAACTTTGGTGCCCGAATTCCTGATTGAATCGGCGTAACTTGTTCCCGTCAATGTTCTGTTCGAGAGGGTGTTGTCAATCGTCACGCCGACGTTGCCGCCTTCGAGAGAGCCGATAACGTTGACGGTCTTGGTTGCGCCGCCATTGACGGTAATGGAGCCGTTGCCCACGCCGAGGACGACATCAGAGCCGACGGTCGAACGCGTATAAGTGCCGCCCGTTATGCTGATAGAATCCGTCGCGCCGAGGTTGTATAGGACATCGTTGCCGCCGCCAGATGCGTATTGAATCACATTGTGGTGACCGGAGGTGCTGAGCGAGATTATATCGTTGCCGGTGCCGCCGTTTATCGTCGAATAGTAGCTGTAGCTGTAGATTGAATCGTTACCCGCGCCGGCGTCGATTGAAACCGTGTCGCCGTAATTGGTGATAGTGTCATTGCCCGCGCCCGTGCTGATTGTGACCTTGTTGCCCGAAGAGGAATTATAAATCGAATCGGCATAGCTTGTGCCGTAAATCGTCTTGTTCGAGAGGGTGTTCTTGAGAGTTGAGCCGACGTTGCCACCAATCGTCGTGGAGGAGCCGCCGCCGGCTAAAGTGCCTTTGACGGTGATTGTTTTATTCTTGCCGTCCTTGACGGTGATTGAACCGCTTCCGACTTTGAGGACGACATCCGAGCCGACAGTCGAGCGCGTATACTTTGCGCCAGTTATGCTTATCGTGCCGCCTTTGTAGTTTTCGATAGTGTCATTGCCGTCGCCCGAAGCATAGAGGAACGTTCTGTCCACGCCGTTGTTGCTTTTTATCAAATCATTGCCTTTGCCGCCGCTGATTGTGACAGCCGCCGCAGACGAGGCGACGTTTATGGTATCGTTGCCGTCTTCGCCGTGAATGCGATTGCCTGAGCCTGTTACGCTGATATAATCGTTATCCGCGCCGCCGAGGATATAATTGCCTTGTCCGCTGACGTAAATCGTATCGTTACCCGCGTCGCCGTAGATGAACGCGCCGCCCGCTTTGCTGTAGATATAATCGTTACCCGCGCCGCCGCGTATCGAAGAATAGGCACTGAGGTTTTGAATGGTATCGTCACCCGCGCCCGCGTCAATCGTTGCGAGCTTGGTGGTGTAGATAGAATCGTTGCCTGCGCCCACGCTGATTCGGACGCTGGTGCCCGTGTTCTTTACGGTATCGTTGGAGCTGGTGCCGGACAAAATCGTAAAGTTCTTGCTGTTGCTGATGTTCTTGCCGCCACTAATCGTCGTGGAGGAGCCGCCGCCACCCTGTGTGCCCTTAATGTTAATCGTCTTGCCTTTGGCATTTTTAATGGTGATTGAGTCGTTGCCCACGCCAACCACGACATCATTGCCGACGGTTGAGCGCGTATAGGAGCCGCCCGTGATGCTGAGCGTATCTGTCGCGCCCCAGTTCAATATCGTATCATTGCCGCCGCCCGCCACATATTGAATCACGTTGTGATACGCCGCGCTGTTGAGCGAAATGGTATCATTGCCCTTGCCGCCGTTTATCGTCGTGTAGTCGCTGTAGACGTAGACAGAATCGTTACCGTCGCCCGCGTCTATCTTAACAGAATCGCCCGAATTCCAAATGCTGTCGTTACCTGCTCCGCCGCTAAGCGTGCAACGGTCGCCCAAACTGTTCTCGATGTAATCGTCGCCCGCGCCGCCAATTACTGAATTATAGTTACCGAAACCTGTAACCAGCGTGTCCTTGCCCGCGCCGCCGTCGATTGAGACCGAGTCGCCGTAAACGCTTAAGACTGAATCGTTGCCCGCGCCCGTGTTGACACGAACTTTGTTGGCGTTGTTGATGTAAACCTTATCAGCCGCCGCCGTGCCCGTCCAACTTGACCTCGCTGTCCTAATCGTTGTCTGTGCCATTAGCTATCATCTCCCTTGAAAAAATTTTAACTTCTCCTTGGGATTATAATAGTTGGTTTTTTTTGTCAATTCCGCCACGCAGATTTTTGAAAAAAATATCGCCGTTTTGACGGGATTAAGCCGCGTCGTCCTTGAGCTTGGTGATTTCGGTCATGACGGACTGCGCGAAAGCGTTGAGAGCGTCCCTGTCCTTGGTGGAGCCTGTGAAGTGTAGCGGCGCACCGTAGACGACGGCGAGGCGCGGCAATTTCACTTCGGACGAGAAAATCTTTTCGGTATTGACAATGGCGGCGGGGATAATCGGAGCCTTAGTCATGGCGGCAATCAAGCTGACGCCCGCCTCTGCCTTGCCGAGCTTGCCCGTCTTCGAGCGCGTCCCTTCTGGGAAAATCCCTAAGCATTTGCCGTCCTTGAGGATTTTCACGGCGGTTTTAATGGCGGTCTTATCGGCGGCACCGCGTTTGACGGGGAAGACGTGCAGACCGCGACAAATCGCCGCCATAATCGGATTCTTGAACAGCTCCTCCTTGCCCATGTAACAGACTTCGCGCTCAATAAACGTGCCGAGGAAGGGCGGATCCCAATTACTGACGTGATTCGCCGCCAAGATAAACGCGCCGCTTTTGGGGATATTTTCTGCGCCAATGACACGCGTCCTAAGCACCAGCCCGAACCATATCCGACACAGCACTTTGAAAACTTTGTAAAACATCACGCCCCGCCTTTCAGCAACCAAGTTTGAGCCTGCGCGATTTTCACGTTGATTAAGTCGCCTGCGCGTTCGTCGCCGTGTGTGAACAGCACCAACTTATTGGAACGCGTCCGCCCCGTGTAGATTGTTTCGTCGGTCTTACTCGCGCCCTCGACTAAAACTTCGACCGTCGCGCCCTCCAATGCCCGATTCTTCGCCAGGCTTATCGAATTCTGCACCGCCATAAGCTCCTCCAAGCGGCGATGTTTGGTGGCGTCGTCAATCTGCGCGGGGAAAGTGGCGGCGGGCGTCCCGCTACGTTTGGAGTAGATAAAAGTAAACGCCGCGTCGAATTCAACCGCGCGGATAAAGTTCAAAGTCTCGGCAAAATCTTCGTCGGTCTCGCCGGGGAAGCCCACAATCAAATCGGTCGTCAAGCTCACGTTCGGAATGGCGGCGCGAATCTTTTCGACAAGCCGCAAATAGTCCGCGACGGTGTAGACGCGATTCATGCGCTTAAGGATTTTGTCGGAGCCGTATTGAACGGGCAAGTGAATATGCTCGCAAATGTGCACGCCCTCGGCAATGGTTGCAATCAGCGCGTCGGATAAATCCTTTGGGTGACTTGTCATGAAGCGAAGCCGCTCGACGCCCGCAATCTTGTCGACGCCGCTTAAAAGCTCGGCAAAGCTCATGCCGCCCGAATAGGAGTTGACGTTTTGCCCAAGCAAAGTAATTTCCTTAAAACCCTCGGCGACGGCTTGCTTAACCTCGGCGAAAATTTCATCGGGTTGACGACTGCGCTCGCGCCCGCGCACGTAAGGGACGATGCAGTAGGTGCAGAAATTGTTGCAACCGTACATAATCGGCACGAAGGTTGAGACATTGCCGCCGCGGCAACGTGACGTTGCATCCTGCGGGTTGGGTTGACTGTCAACATTGGAGGTATCGACGACATGACGGCGTTCGCGCTCAATGCTTTGGACGACACGAGCGACCTCGGAGCTTTGCCCGGTACCCAAAACGAAGTCGAGATGCGGGGCGCGTTTGAGCAGATTGGCACCCTCCTTTTGAGCCATACAGCCGGCGATGCCCAGAATCAGATTGGGCTTTTGGAGCTTGAGAGCCTTGAACCTGCCGATTTGCCCAAAGACTTTATCCTCGGCGGTGGCGCGGACGCAACAGGTGTTGATAAGGATTAAGTCCGCCGCGTCCGTGTCGTCGGTCAAAGTGTAGCCGATTTGAGCAAGCAACCCCGCCATGCGTTCGGAGTCGGCGACGTTCATTTGGCACCCGTAGGTAATGAGTTTAAGTTTCTTATTCATGCCGCGCATTGTAACACGGCTTGCGCTTAAAGACAACCGCCGCATATTTTAGGAGCCGTCATGGATGACGGCTCCTCCGCCGGCGCATTTGCGTGATGCAAATACCGCCGGCTTCACCACGTTAAAATTATCGGACGGTTCGGGCAACCGACTTTACGCCCCTGCGAGGTGCCCTTTCTTTCGCTTCCTTTCTTTGGGCACGCAAAGAAAGGAAGTTCAATAAGCTTTTTCTTTGAAACCTTTCTTTGTGCGCGAAAAGAAAGGCGCAAAACGCAAAAAGACGGAGGCAAAAGCCTCCGCCTCGTTGTATATAGAAATCGGAATCAATTCGTCATGTCTCACCTCCCGCCGGCGGCATTTGGTGGATACCGCTCAGATTTGCCGCCGACCTCAGCTGCGGGGACAGCCCGTCGGCATTGTGGCGTTTATGTTTGATGGGATTAACGGGAATTATATTTGAAAATGCTTAGAGGATTTTTAGAGCAGGCTTAAGTTCCGCCCCAAACCTCTCCTAACCCGTTGTCTAACTGTAGCAGAAATGCCTGCCCTTTGCAAGCCGCCCGCTCAAAAATTTTTCGGGAGGTTGCCAAAAAATATTGTATTCAAGCATTTGCGGGCTTGAATTTGTGCGGCGGGACTAATATAATATGCGGCGGTTATCAAAGCAAGACTCGAAAGGATGAATATCAGTGTCAAACGTCGACAAGGAAGCCCTCGCCCTGCACAAAACCAATCGCGGCAAGCTCGAAGTCAGGAGCAAAGTCCCGCTCGCAACCGCCAAGGATTTGACTCTCGCCTATACGCCGGGCGTCGCCGCTCCCTGTCTTGAGATTAAAGACGACTTCAATAAAATCTACGACTACACCAATCGCGGCAACCTGGTTGCGGTCGTCACCAACGGCACCGCAGTGCTCGGCTTGGGCGACATTGGCGCGGGCGCGGGGTTGCCCGTCATGGAGGGCAAGGCGATTCTCTTTAAGGGCTTCGCCGGCGTCGACGCCATTCCCATTTGCCTCAATACAAAGAGCGTCCCCGACATCATAAAGACGATTCAGCTCATGGCTCCCACGTTCGGCGGCATCAATCTTGAGGACATCAAGGCTCCCGAATGCTTCGACATCGAACACGCCCTTAAAGACAGCGTTGATATTCCCGTCTTCCACGACGACCAACACGGTACGGCTATCGTCGTGGCGGCGGCTCTGATTAACGCCCTGCGGCTCGTCGGCAAGAAGTTCGAGGAGATTAAAGTCGTCGTCAACGGCGCGGGCGCGGCGGGTATGGCTATCACCTACCTGATTCAAAAAATGGGCGCACGTGACGTCCTGCTGTGCGATTCGACGGGCGCGATTTATCAGGGGCGCGGCAAGGGCATGAATCCCTACAAAGACCAAATCGCCGCCGTCACCAACTTTGACAAGGAAGCCGGTCAGCTCGTCGACGTGATTCACGGCGCGGACGTGTTTATCGGCGTGTCGAAGGCTAACCTCCTTACGCAAGATATGGTTCGCATGATGAACAAGGACGCGATTATCCTGGCAATGGCGAATCCCGTTCCCGAAATTATGCCCGACCTCGCCAAGGCGGCGGGTGCTCGCGTGGTGGCGACGGGGCGCAGTGACTTCCCCAATCAAGTCAACAATCTGCTTGCCTTCCCCGGCATATTCAGAGGCGCGTTGGACGTTCGGGCGACGGACGTCAACGAGGAAATGAAAATCGCGGCGGCTTATGCAATAGCCTCCCTCGTCAGCGAGGACGAACTCAACGAGGAGCACGTAATAACCACTCCCTTCGACGAACGCGTTGCTCCGACGGTTGCGGCGGCTGTCGCAAAGGCGGCTCAAGAATCGGGCATTGCTCGCAACATGACAATCACGCCCGAACAGGTCGCTCAACATACCAAAGACCTCTTGAACATAAAATAAATTTGTGCTCGTAGTCGAGTGGATAAGACGTCGGTCTCCGACACCGAAGATCGCGGGTTCAACTCCCGCCGAGCACGCCAATCCGAAAAAATAAGCGGTTCCGATTAAACCTCGGAGCCGCTTTAAGTTTATGTTACGTCTTTATAGGTTTTGCCGCTGATTATACCGTGAATTGTCATTGGGTGAGCGTTAAACATTTTCGCCAACCGTCGCCCATTCCAAATTCCAAATGCAAGAGTGTAATTTGTTGTCGTCTTGGTGATGAACTACGGGCTTATTGGCGGGATTGTCGATAAAAGCACGCGCAACCAATACATGAACGCCGAAAATCAACGCGGGCTGTTCCTTAGCACGTCAATCGCCCGATTTAACTTCGCGATTAAATTGACGTCCGCGCCTTTTGAACTCTGCGGTATTTCGGGCAGTGCCGCGAGGCATTGTTCAGCCGTAAGCAATTCGCGAACCGCCTCTTGCGCCGGCGGCGACAGCTTATATAACTCCGCCAACAAAATTTTTCGCGCCGTGTCGTTCATAAAATCAACTCCTATTTTACTTGAGGAAGCCGTTGATGATTTGCACCGCCGCCTCCTTCGCCGTCAAGCCGTAATCGCGGATATAAATCGTGTCGAGCGAATGGAATCGCAATCGGCAAAAAAATTTTCCCCTTCGGGTTGAAGAGGAATTTAGAATTCGTATCGGACGCCCGTAAATAATCCGCGCAGATGAAATGCGCCGCCGTGTCGAAGGTGAAAGTTTAAATCGCGCCAGCCCGCGCTTATCGAAAAGTCGCGGCGCGGACAATATCTCAAGCCCGATTCAAAATCCGTGACGTGAGCGCGTCCGCCCAAGGTTAAGCCGTCGAATTGCAAATACAGGTCGAGGCGCGGGCGTATCCTTGCGTACAGCTTAAATCCGACGCTCGGCAACACAGAAAAATTCCCGCCGACGGCATTAAGCCCGACGTTCCATTCGAGCCCCGTGCCCATCAACGAGAATATTTCCCTGTTAAGCTTAACTTTGACGAAATCTTTATCGGCATGAATCCAATCCGCCGAAATGTTTTGGCAGTCCAAAATGAATTCGGGCTTGGCGTCGAAGAATCGAACCTCCGCGCCGTAATCGAACGTCGCAACCTTGATGCCGCTAATGCCGTCGTCAATCTCGTCGGCGGTCGCCTGCGCGGAAGCCGTCGCACTTGCAAGCAGAATCAACGCCGCCGTCAGCTTACTTGTATTCAAAAAGTTTCTTCGCCTCGCGCATGTGTTCGCGAATCTCAATGCCTTGCGGGCAACGATTTTCGCACCTGCCGCAAGCTATGCACTCGCCCGCACGCCCGCGATTTTGCGTAGCCGACGCGTACAGGATTTTGAACCGCCCAAGGTAGGTCGTATCGTTTTCGCCCGTATGCCCGCACTGATTCAGCAACGACAAGATGTCGGGTATCACGATTTTTTTCGGACATTCCGCCTCGCAGTAGCGGCAAGCCGTGCAGGGTATCAGCCGCGCAGATTTGAACGCCTCGCGGATTCGCCGGTACGTCGCCTGTTCCTCCTCGGTAAGCGTCACCGGCTCGGCAAGCGTCTGCCTGTTGGCGATAACGTGTTCGGTCGCGCTCATGCCGCTAAGGATTATGCTCACGCCCAAGCTCGCCACGAAGCGCAACGCCATTTTTGCAAACGTCGCCCTGTCTATGCCGCCGCCTATGTTGAGCTTGTCTAGGTTAGCCAGCGAACCGCCCTTTATCGGCTCCATGACGCTGATTTGCTTGCCGTACTTTTTAGCCGTCTCGTAGAGTCGCCGCGATTGAACGAACGGGTCTTCCCAATCCATGTAGTTCAGTTGCAACTGCACGATCTCAATTTCGGGGTGCCGGCTAAGTATCGCGTCCAAGACTTCGGGCTTGTCGTGGAAAGAGAAGCCTATCCGCCGCACGAAGCCCTTTGCCTTAAGCCGCTTTAAAAATTCAAAGCCGCCCAGCTCCTCGTGCATGTTCGCATATTTTTCCGACAGCGCGTGCAACAGATAATAATCGAAGTATTCCACGCCGCAATCCTTCAGCTCGTTGACGAAAATTTTCTCGTACTCGTCGGGGTTGCGAATGGGCCAATACATTTTGCCCGCCAACAGGAATTTGTCACGCGGATAACGCTTGACGACCAGCTCGCGCACGATGCTTTGAGATTGTTTCTTGCAATAAAACGGGTGCGTGTCGAAGTAGCAGAAGTCGCCCTTCATGTACTCGTCGAACATGCGGCGCGTCTCTTCCAAATCAAAGTCGCCGTTTTCCAGTTGCGGCAAGCGCATGACGCCAAAGCCCAGTTGCGGCTCACGCGGCGGGAGCAAGGCGTTTGTCGGCTTGGGACGTTCGGGCTGCTTTTCGGTCGGTACCGTCAGCTTATCCGCCGCCGATTTGCCGAAACGTATCCGCACAGGTCTGAACAGCTTGCGCCCGTCCATGTAGTCTTTGCCCTCGACCATGCCTTTGAGCGCGAAAAACGTCTTGAGCTTGGCATAATCCGCGCCGAAAAATACGATGAAGCGTTTCGTGTCGAAGTCGATTTCGTTGGAGGCATCGAGGATTTCGTATTGCCCGAAGGAATGAAGCACGTCGCCTGCGAATGTCGAATCTCCGCAGAAAAACGGCGGTTTCGGGAAGTAAGTGCCCGTTGACGGAGCAGGCGTCGGCGTCGGAGGTTTAACTTGAGCGGGCGGCGTCGGAGGTTTAGCTTGCGCGGGAGCCGGCGTCGGAGGTTTAGCTTGAGCGGGCGGCGTCGGAGGCTTAACTTGCGCGGGAGCCGGCGTCGGAGGCTTAACTTGAGCGGGAGCCGGCGTCGGAGGCTTAATCTGCGCGGGAGCGGCGGCTCTTGCCTGAGCGGGCGGACGCTTGATTATTGTGCGAATCATGCGCAGGGCGTCGCTTTCGTCTTGGGAGTCGGTGAAGACTTCAAAGATAATCGGGCGCGGCAGACGCTGAGGCGCGGTGAATCGCTTGACGAATTTAAGATATTCTTCCTTGTTCGACGCGGTGAGATACTCAAAGCCCAAATCGCGGGCGTAGTGCTTAACCAAGTCGCGGGACTGCTTGCCGTAGTGCCCGGCGGCGGCTATGAATTTGTCGGTGTTGTCGCCAAACTGCGCGGCGTAATTGTTATACATGCGGAATTCGGTACCGCGCCCGTTGTTGACAAGCAGGAGGCGCAAATTGCTGTCGAGGTGCCTGCTGCCCGCGAAGTTCATATCGTAGAAAAATGCGAGGTCGCCGATAATGCCGAAGAACAGCTTATTGGGCGCGGCAAGTGAGGCTCCAAGGAGCGTGGAGGCGCAACCGTCAATGCCGAAGCCGCCGACGTTGCTGAAGCGCGTGATTGACGGGTTTACGTCGAAGAAATTCCACGCCCGCAAGCTGTTAAGAATCGCCAAATGAAGCACGCTGTGCGGCGGCAGGAGCGGTGCGGTTTCGTGAGCCATCCAGATATTGGAAAACGGCACGTCGGGAATTTGCTTAAGGATATTCTGAAGGCTGAAGCTTGCGTTTTTGTAGGAGGCGGTTTCGCGAGGCTTGTCGTCGTTGCCGGCGTATTGGATAAAAAATTCCTCCTCCGACATCTCAAAGACGAGCCGCAGATTTTTAAAGGTGTTGCGGAGTTCGCCGTCGGGACTGACGCGCCAAACGTTAGCCGCCTTTATCGCGAAGTACGCGCCCGAAGTCTCGCCGATATGAATCAGCAAGTCGGGCTGTTGGCAAGGATAGAAAACGCCCTCCTGCACGCTGAGCAACGCAAAGAAAATCTTATATTTGCCGGTGTAGTTGGAGGTATGGTCGCAAAGGACGTAAGCGTTATACTTTTCGCAAAAGGACTCGACAGCCGCCGTGAGGGATTTACTCCAAGGAGCGTGGGAGCCGACCAAAATCGCGACGCGGTTGCCTATGGTTTTGGGCGAAGGGAATTTATCCTTCGGGAAGAGCCGCTTAATAACCGTGAATTCGGGCAACTCCTTGACGCTGAAATCGCGGCTGAAGCTCGTTTCAAGATTGACGTGAACCGGACCGCCGCCGTTGCGGGTTAATTCAAGGAGCGCGGCGTTAAGCTTGACGGTGTAGGCTGTCAGCTCGTCGTTATCGTGCGGGATTGGCAGGAACAAGCTCGTCCGCGCAATGTCTTTGGGCGGGTGCGTCCTGTCCGTGAATTGCGGACTTAAGTCGCCGATACGATAAAACTTTTGCGAAGAGGTTATCGTCAAGATTGGCAACTTGCGATAGAAAGCCTCGGTTAGGGCGGGGAAGTAATTCCTGGCGGCAGTCGCGCCGGTACAGCTTATCGCCACGGGTTGACCGCTCTCCGCCGCCATGCCGCAAGCCGTATACGCCGCTGACCGCTCGTCGACCGCCGAATAAATCTCAAAATCGGGGTCTTGTTGCAAGCTCGCTCCAAAGGCTACGTTCGTCGCACCGGGGCTGATTATTACTCGTTTGATGCCGTGCGCCTTCATCAAATAAATCAGCATTTGCACGTTGACTTCTGCACTGTAAAAAGTTTCCATACGTTACTCCTTAATTTTGATTTTAAAAACTGCCGACGACGAAGCCGCCGATTGAAGCATTTTTGGGCGCGAAGGACTTATCGCTCTTGCCCTTGACGACAACCTTGTCGACGTATTTGTTGACACGTTTGGCAATGCGCCGCGCTGTATCCTCCACGGAATCATTAAAGGCTCGCGTCCAGGCGTCGGGATAATTCTTGCCGCCCTTGTGGTGCTTGACAGCTTGCCCGATAAAGTGCTCCTGCCAAACGACTTTGCCCGTCGCCGTGTCGATAAACTGCATGTTGACGACAGTATTGAGCGCGGTGCGTTTCGTCTGAATGTAGCCCAACATTCCGATGCCCGTGCCGACGTATTGAACAGACTCCTTATCGGCGAATTCAAGACCCGTGCCGACAATCGTTGAGATCGTGCTCAGCGTGTTGTCCTCGACCTTCGTCAAGCCAAGGGCAATCACTTCGCAACGGATAACGTAACTTGCGCCGCTTGCCGCGTAAAAGTCATTGTCGAAGTTGGCGGGCGGCTCCGACTCCGAGGGCAATTCCACGGCGTCGAAGACCAACAGCGTACCCAAATCCGCCGCCGACTTTTCCGTAGCCTCGAACGGCTCGCCCGTCACTCGACTCTCCGTCACGTCGACGATATTTTTTTTGCCAAGCTCCGCGTTCAAGAGCCGCTCAAGCAATTGCGCGGTGCCCAGCTCCTTATGCCGCGAGCCGTCTTCCAATTCGACGGCGACCTTGACAGGCTCCGCCGCCTCCTTGGCTAACGCCGCACTTTGCAAGCTCAACATCACCGCTAAACATATTAAGATTATTTTCCTCATGAGTGCCTCGCCTCCGAATTTTTTGAGGATTATATAACAGGCGGGCGGCTCCTGACAAGATTTTTAAAGACCGCCTCGACCTCGCGGACGTAAGTCGTTGAATTCATCAGCCGTGAACTTAAAAGTCTCCCGCGCAGATTTGTCCTGAACAGGCTGAGCAATTCCTTATCCTTGGCAAGCACCACCGCCCGCTGAACGTAATCGTCGGGCGTGGCAACCGCCAACTCCTCCGAGCCGATATTGCTTAATATGCTTAGCCCGAAGCGCGTCCCGTGTCTGTCGCCGTATAAGCTCACGACGGGCACGCCCATATACAACGCCTCGCACGTCGTGACGCCGCCCGTATAAGGGAACGTGTCAAGCGCAATGTCCACGTCGGCGTACTGCTCCAAGTAATTCGCCGTGTAGGGTCGCATCTCCACCCGCGCCAAGTCAAAGCCGAATCGCTCCAGCCGCTTGCCGACGTATTCGCGCCCGTCGCTTGTATTGAAGACTTTCTGCTTGAGGATAAGCCGCGAGGCGGGCACCGCGTCCAATATCCGCTTCCACGTCCGCAAGATTAAATCCGTAACTTTGCCGTATTGATTAAAGCTCCCGAACGTCACGAAACCGTTTTTGACGCTCGGCGGCTCGGCGGCAGGCTCGGACTTCGTGGGCGCGATAAAGCAAACGTGGCTGTGCGGCAGGATTAAAAGCTTCTCGGTAAAATAAGCGGCGTCGCCCGCGCAATACTTATCGGTCAAAAAATAATCAACGGCGTCAAGCCCCGTGCTGTTCATGTAGCCGATACCGCTGATTTGCACGCTCGCGGGTTTATACGCCGCAACCCTTAGCCGATTGCCCGCCGTGTGCCCCGATAGGTCAAACAGTATATCAATCTCGTCGTCGCGGATAAGGTGCGCGGCTTCGGCGTCGGTTAAGCTTGAAATGTCGCGCCAAACCTCGACCTCGCGCTTAAGGTAATTGGTGACGCGGTCGTAAATCTTGACGCTTGAATAGCAATGCACCGCGAACGCCGCCTTATCAAGCCCCGTCAACAGCGCGGAGCTCCAAAGCATGACGGAATGCAATTTAAAATCCGCCGACATGAAACCGATACGAATCCGCTCGTGATTATAAAATCTGCGCGGATACGGCTCAACGTCGGCAAGATAATTTTTATACTCGGCGTGGAGGGCTTGGAAGTTTTCGGGCTTGAAGTCCTCGGCGTGACAGCCCGTCAGCAATGCCGCGCTTATCCGCTCAGCCGCCGCCGCATTGTCGCCGATAAGCCTTGCCGCCTCGCGGAAATAATTTATCGCCGCCTGCGGCAACGCCAACTGTCGGCACGCCATGCCCAGCCCCGATAACGCCACTGCCGCCATTGCGCGTTCGTCGGGCGCGTTCAAGTTCGCTCGTTGCAGGAATTCTTTCAGCGCGTCGATTTCCCGCACGTAGTTGCTCGAATCCTCCCATATGCACGCCTCCAACGTGTACGCCTTTTTGTGATTCGGCTCGGCTCTGCGCAATTCCGCCAGCAATTTCAACGCCTCGCGGAATTTCTTTGCCTTGTACTGTTCAGCCGCCGCCGCGTATAGTTCCTCTGTGTTCACGTCAAACCTCGTTCAAAATCTTAACAAAAGCCGCCTCGACCTCGCGAACATAACCTTGCGCGTCCATAAGTTGCGAACGCCTCATCATTCCGCGCAGATTTTTCCTCAGCAAGCGCAACAAGTCCGCGTCGCCCGCCAAGGCTGTCGCACGCTGAACATAATCGTCATAAGTCGCCGCCGCCAATTCGGGCAAGCCGATATTCGCCAATATGCTTAGCCCAAAGCGCGTCCCGTGTCTGTCGCCGTAAAGACTAATCACCGGCACGCCCATATACAACGCCTCGCACGTCGTGACGCCGCCCGTGTAGGGGTAAGTGTCAAGCGCGATGTCCACGTCGGCATATTCGGCAAGATGATTCGCGGAGTAGGGGCGCATGTCCACCCGCGCCGCGTCGACGCCGCAAGCCTTAAGCCGCCCGCTAACGAATTCCCGCCCGTCAGCCGTCTTAAAAATTTTATGCTTAAGAATCAGCCGCGAGGAGGGTACCGCGTTCAATATCCGCTGCCACGCCCGCAATATCGAATCCGTCACCTTGCCGAACTGATTAAAGCTCCCGAAGGTCACAAAGCCGTTTTTGACGCAGGGCGGCTCGGCGGCGGGTTCCAACTTTTTAATCGGCGGCTCGTAGCAGATATGACTGTGCGGCAAGATTAGGAGCTTCTCGGTAAAATAAGCGGCGTCGCCCGCGCAATACTTATCCGTCAAAAAATAATCGACGGCGTCAAGCCCGGTGGAGTTCATGTAGCCGATACCGCTGATTTGAATCCGCGCAGGTCTGTAAGCCGCCACGCGCAAGCGATTATCCGCCGTGTGCCCCGACAAATCGAACAGTATATCAATCTCGTCGTCGCGGATAAGGTGCGCGGCTTCGGCGTCGCTAAGGCTTGAGATGTCGCGCCAGATGTCGGCGGTCTTGCTTAAGTGATTAGTGACGCGGTCGGGCTGTTTGACGTTGGAATAGCAACAGACGGCGAACTTTTTCCTGTCAAGCTCGTTGAACAACGCCCAACTCCACGACATGACGGCGTGCCATTGAAAATCCGCCGACATAAAACCTATACGAATCCGCTCGTGATTGTAAGCCCTGCGCGGATACGGCTCGATGTCGGCAAGATATTTTTTATACTCGGCGTGAAGGGCTTGGAAGTTTTCGGCGGTGAATTGCTCGGAGCTGTTGGCGGCAAAGAGCGCGTTGCTGATTTCGTTGCAAGCCTTGACGCCGCCGCCCTCAAAGCCCGCCGATAACTTGAAACTTTCCACGGACTCAGCCGCGTTGCCCAATATGCGATTGACCGACCCGAACAAACTTAGCGCGTCCGCCGCCAACGATTTATCTTCGGGCGTCTTGAGCGGCAATTGCGGCAGGAGTTTCGTCAGCAAGTTGAATTCCTTGACGAACTCGCATTGCTCGCGGCGCACGTATGCCTCCAGCAGGAATGACTTCTTCCAAGCGGGCGCGGCGGCTTTCAACTCGTCGACTATTTTTAACGTCTCGGCGAATTTTCGCTTGTGATAGAGCGCAAGGGCTTCCTCGTAGCGTTTTA
>CALFJE010000102.1 GCA_937877545.1 uncultured Selenomonadales bacterium
TCGCCAATTTAGTTTGCACTTCCGTGTTGACTTTTTCCTGTTCGGTCATTTTAATCATCTCCTTTAGTTCAGATTATAACATAAGCAACACAAAAAGACACCGTCCCGAAGTTCGAGGCGGTGCCTTTTGATTTGGCTTAAATGGCGGCGCGATAACGCGGAACGAAATCGTCGGCTTTAAGTTTAGTGACGACCTCGACGTTGTAGTTGTCGAAAGTTATCATCGTGTCGTAGGTGATATTCTGCCGATAGAAAATAACTTGCCCGTGAGTTTCGCCCTCGGCGGTAATGCAACTTGCGTGACAGGTTTCCGTTTCCAGAACAAAATCGTCCCAAAGGGCGGCAGCCATAGCTACGGCATCGAAGAGCGCGACGTTTGGCTCGTGAAGGAGGTCACGGCGGAAGGCAAGATATTTCCCGCAAGCTTCGGCGAGGAATTTTTCGGTGGATTTGGAATATTTCATGGCGTTCAAAGTTTCCGCGTCGATAAGAGTTCCCGCCGTTGCCAAATCCAAACCGATAACCGTGACGGGCACGCCCGAATCCAGCATGACTTTATAAGCATCGGCGTCCTTGAAGACGTTAAACTCGGCAACGGGCGTAGCGTTACCGGGACCGAAGCCGGCAGTTCCCATCGACCAAATTTTTTTGACGCGGCGCATTGTCGCGGGGTCTTTCTCGATAGCCAGCGCGATATTCGTCACGGGACCAATCGTTATAATTTCGACCTCGTTGGGATATTTCTTGACGGTCTCCAAAATAAAATCGACGGCGGGCTTTTTTTGAGCCTTGCCTTTGGGGTGAATCAAATCGGCGTCGCCCATGCCGTCCTTGCCGAAGACGCTGTAGAGTTCAAACTTGCGAGCCATGAGCGAGGCGTCGGCTCCTTTGTAGACGGGAATATTCGCGCCGGCGATTTCCAGCGACATGAGGGCGTTGCGCGTGCCCTGCTCCAAATCGACATTGCCCGCCACGACGGTCACGCCTTCGATTATTATATCGGGCGTCTTAGCCGCCAGAATCAGAGCCGCCGCGTCGTCGCCCGCAGTATCGGTGTCGATTATGAAACGCCGCGCCGCGTCGCATTCTGCAGAAAGAATCATCAATATCATCGCCACCAAGCATAAAAATTTTTTCATTGGAGTTACCCCTTTAACTGAAAAGACACCGTCCCGAAATGCGAGGCGGTGCCTTTGTTTAGTCAGAGATTAGTTGCCGACGTTGCAGGGAATTACTTCGTCCAAACGTCGCCGACGGTGCGATTGAGGAGCGGTTTGCGCTCGTAGACAGCACTCTTGCCAAGCTCTTCTTCGATACGGATGAGCTGGTTGTACTTCGCCATGCGGTCGGTGCGGCTGAGCGAGCCGGTCTTAATCTGTCCGCTGTTGGTGGCGACTGCGATGTCGGCGATAGTTGCGTCTTCGGTTTCGCCGGAGCGGTGAGAAGTAACGGTCGTGTAGTTGTGACGGTGCGCCATTTCGATTGCTTCGAGGGTCTCGGTGAGCGAGCCGATCTGATTGACTTTGATAAGAATCGAGTTGCCTGCGCCGAGCTTGATGCCCTTTTCGAGGAACTTGGTATTGGTGACAAACAGGTCGTCGCCGACGAGCTGGCAACGGTCGCCTATTCTCTTGGTGAGGGCAACCCAGCCGTCCCAGTCGTTTTCTGCCAAGCCGTCTTCGATAGAGTCAATCGGATAATCGGTGATGAGTTTTTCGAGGAAGTCGATTTGCTCTTCGACGCTGAGCTTTTTGCCGTTGGGGTCTTTCAGAATCGGGTGCTTGCCGTTGAGCTGTTTGTAGTCGTAGAAGTACTTGCCGTCCTCGACAACCGCGAATTCGGACGCCGCGCAGTCCATAGCGATTTTGACATCGTCACCGGGTTTGTAGCCGGCTTTTTCGATAGCCTGCATGATTACGTTGAGCGCGTCTTCAGTGCCGTCGAGTTTGGGAGCGAAGCCGCCTTCGTCGCCGACAGCCGTGGAAAGTCCGCGACCCTTGAGGATTTTGGCGAGGTTATGGAAAACTTCCGCGCCCATGCGAATGGCTTCACGAATGGTGGGTGCGCCGACGGGACGAATCATGAATTCCTGGAAAGCGATCGGGGCGTCGGAGTGTGCGCCGCCGTTGATAATGTTCATCATCGGGACGGGCATTTTGTAGGTGTTGCAACCGCCGATGTAGCGATAAAGCGGCAGACCGACAGCTTGAGCAGCGGCTTTGGCAGCGGCGAGCGAGACGGCGAGAACAGCGTTTGCGCCGAGTTTGCTCTTGGTGGGCGTGCCGTCGAGTTCAATCATCTTGTAGTCGAGCGCACGCTGGTCGAGGACGCAGTCGCCTTCCAGAGCCGGAGCGATAATTTTGTTGAGGTTATCAACAGCCTTAAGGACGCCCTTGCCCATGTAGCGTTTTGCGTCGCCGTCGCGCAGTTCGAGGGCTTCGTGTTCGCCTGTCGAGGCACCCGAAGGCACCGAGGCGCGGCCCATGATTCCACATTCCAATGTCACATCCACTTCAACGGTGGGGTTTCCGCGAGAATCCAAGATTTCGCGGGCAATGATTTTGTCTATTCTCATTTCGTTAGTATTTAAGATTTAAGATTCAAGATTAGAGTTGCAAAGGTAATAAATTCAATGATACAACAAACTATGAACAGCATCATGTATTCTCACAATTCTTTCTCCATCTTCCAAAGTGTATATTTTGTAAGCAAAATGAAAGTCTTCACAAATGAACTCTTGATAGCCTTTAGAAATCCAATCGTTATTCAAACGGGCGGTTGGATATATTTCAGCGTAGGTACCCAGAGATTCCATAGCATCATATAACCTGTCAATCTTTTTGATTACAACAGCTTCATTAAGAGCAATATGATGTGCCATTGCAGCCTCATAGAACGATTCAATCTGAAAGTGTACCTCCTTGTCTATAAAAACCTTCATGAGATTTCAGGATGATAATGGCGATGTGCCTTTGCCAACAATTTCTTTTTGGACTCTTCCAAAGAAAAACATTCTCTTTCCAACTCTTCACGACTTATTGTGCTTTCAGAATCGGTAACTATTACAGCTTCATTCTCAGTTAATTCGTAACTCATATCAAGTCCTATTTTTCTGCAAAGATACTACTTTTTTGTAAAACAAACTCAAAACAGCAACCCGTTTTCTTCGGGTGTGCGCGAAATGCCTATCATTTCCTCGAAATCGGCCTCG
>CALFJE010000103.1 GCA_937877545.1 uncultured Selenomonadales bacterium
TGCTTGCCCAATACGTCAATCCGAATTCGGCGGAGTCGTTGGCTAGTCTCAACAAGCTGTGCGTGCGATTGGTCTTCTGCTTGTACGCGGAGAGCGCGGGTATCTTCGGCAAGCATAAAATCTTCCGCGACTGGTTAAGCGGCGCAAGGAATATTCGCCAAGATTTAATCCTGCTGTTCAATGTCCTCAATACGCCGCTTGATAAGCGCGACCCTTACCTCGACGACACGCTTAAAAAATTCCCCTACGTCAACGGCGGCTTGTTCGACGGCTCAATTGAAATCCCAAACTTCACGCCGCAGATTAAGGAATTGCTTTTGGAGGAGGCAAGCAGCGGCTTTAATTGGAGCGGCATTAGTCCGACGATATTTGGCGCCGTCTTTGAAAGCACGCTCAACCCCGAAACGCGCCGCGCCGGCGGTATGCACTACACCTCCATTGAAAATATCCATAAAGTTATCGACCCGCTGTTTCTCGACGACCTTAAAGCCGAATTCGCCACGCTCAAGACCAAACGTCAGCTCGCCGCCTTCCACGATAAGCTTGCTCAAATTAAAATCTTCGACCCAGCGTGCGGCAGCGGCAACTTTTTGACGGAAAGCTATCTGAGCTTGCGGCGATTGGAAAACGAATTGCTTAAGAAACTCCTCGGCTCGCAAATCACGCTCGGCGAACTCGACAACCCAATCCGCGTCGGTATCGCGCAGTTTTACGGCATTGAAATTAACGACTTCGCGGTAGCCGTCGCCCAAACCGCCCTGTGGATTGCCGAACTCCAAATGATGATTGAGACCCGTGAAATTATTCACCGCGATTTGGATTTCCTGCCGCTGAAAAGTTACGCGAACATTCACAAGGCGAACGCCCTGCGCGTCGACTGGAAAAGCCTCGTCCCAAGCGTCGACTACGTGATAGGAAATCCGCCGTTCGTCGGCAAGAGCTTTCAATCGCCCGAACAAAAAGCCGACCTCGCCGCTGTCTTCGCGGGCGTCAAAGGTTACGGCAACCTCGACTATGTAGCCGCCTGGTACAAGAAAGCCGCCGATTTTCTCGACGGCAAGACCGCTTGCGCCTTCGTCGCCACCAACTCTATCAGCCAAGGAATTGCCGTCCCGCCGCTTTGGAATTACCTTTTCGGCAAGGGCGTCGTCGTCAATTTCGCGCACAGCTCCTTTAAGTGGACGAGCGAAAGCCCCGACCTCGCCGCCGTCCATTGCGTCGTTATCGGCTTCGCTAAGCACGCCGCCCCCGTCAAGATGATTTTCGACGGCAATAACGTCCGCGTCGTCCAAAATATCAACGCCTATCTGCTCGACGCCCCAAACGTTATCGTCATGCCGAGGAACAAGCCCTTGCACGAAGACGTGCCGCTTATGTTCGTCGGGTGCTGTCCTACTGACGGCGGCAATTTAATCTTGACGGCTCAAGAACGTGCCGCGCTTATCAAACGCGAACCTGCCGCCGCCAAGTGGATTCGTCGCTACGTCGGCTCCAACGAATTTATCAACGGCATTGTACGCTACTGTCTGTGGCTCGTCGATTGTCCGCCCAATGAACTGCGCAAGTTGCCCCGCGTCATGGAGCGCGTCAAAGCTGTCCGCGATTTTCGTTTGGCAAGTAAAAAAGCCGCCACCCGCCGTCGCGCCGATACCCCTACGCTCTTTGCCGAAGACAGATTCGTCGACGCCCCCGCGCTGATTATCCCGCGTACTTCGTCGGGTGAACGTCGATATATCCCGATGGGCTTTGTCGAACGCGGAACAGTTATCAACCTCGAATCAATGTTCATTCCAAACGGCAACGCTTATATCTTCGGCGTGTTGACGAGTTCAATCCATATGGCGTGGATGCGGACGGTCGGCGGACAATTCAAAAGCGATTACAGATTCTCAGCGACGACCGTCTACAATACGTTTCCATGGGTAGCGGCGTCAGCAAAGGCGCGAGCTAAAATCGAGGCTTCCGCGCAGGCGATTCTTGACGTTCGGGCGCGATATGCGAAGGCGACGCTTGCGGACCTTTACGACGAATTGACTATGCCCAAGGACTTACGGGCGGCACACCGAGCGAACGATAAGGCAGTGGCGGCGGCTTACGGCTTCGAGGGTATCTTGGACGACGAGGCGGCATTGGTCGCCGAGCTGTTCAAGCTGTACACGTCATTGACAAACGCTTGAGCCTTTGATAAATTAGCCGTATTGATGTAAGGCAACGACTGTGTAAGGCTCGCAGTTCCGGCATGAGTATCACCGAACGAATAACCCCGTACAGCCCGAGGAACTGTGCGGGGCTTCGTTTTTCCTTGACAAGGCGGCGGGCGTGTGATAAATTAACTATGTTGATGTAAGGCAACAACTGTGTAAGGCTCGCAGTTCTAGCATAATATCACCGAACGAAAACCCCCGCACAGAATTGTGGAGCTGTACGGGGGCTTCGTTTTGCCATAACCGGCTGTGGAGACCGATTAGCGGGCGGGCATTGTGGAAAATCTGCCGCTTAACGCTTCCTGTTACGGATGTAGTCGAGGAACAAACCGCCGAGAACAGTACCGACGAAGCAACCGACCACATTCACGCCAAGCTGAACGAGGACATCAAACATATTATCACCTCCCTCCTCGAACGTAGACTTACCGTCCTTTGGAGGCAACGGCATTGGCGCGATTATATCACGGCGGCTTTTGCCTTGACAAGGCGGCGGGCGTGTGATAGATTTACAATGTTGACTTAAGGCAACAACTGCGTGAGGCTCGCAGTTCTAACATGCTTTCACCAAAACGAATAACCCCGCCGGAGTAGTGGTCCGTGCGGGGCTTCGTTTTGCCTAACCGGTTAGTGAATCCGATTGTCAGGGGCAATAAGTCAGTGGAGTCTGCCGCTTAGCGACGGTTGATGATGTAGTCGAGGATTAATCCGCCGACCACGATCGCCAAAACGTCCCAGCCGAATTGCGAGAGGCTCTCTAACATGCTTTCACCTCCCTCCTCAAGCGTAGCGTTACCGCTGTTAGAGGTGCGGCATTGGCGCGATTATATCAGAGGCATTTCAGTTATTCAAGGCGAAATTGGGAGGCGATTTAATGGTAGAGGTGATAATCGGGCGAGCGGGCATGGGCAAAACGTTCGAGTGCTTGCGCCGCGCCCAAAGCATTTTGGCGACGGAACCGCTCAAGCGGGAAATAATCTTCCTGTTGCCGGCGTACCAAACATATCGGGCGGAACTGGAGCTGGCGGCATTGACGGGCGGAGCGTTCAACACGCGCATGAACAGCTTTAACCGCTTTGCGCGACAGATACTTGACGAGGTCGGCGGCGGACTGCTCCCGCGCATATCCGAGATCGGGCGGCGTCTTTTGCTTAGGAAAATCCTGCTCCGACGCGATAAGGCGGGCGAATTGAATTACTTCGTGCGGGCGGCTAAGCAGCACGGCTTCGCGGAAGTTTTATCCGACGAACTCAAGGAACTGCGGACGTATTCAATCGACGCGTCAAAGCTCAACGAGGCGGCGGATAAGGTCAACAACGCGGAACTGCGAGACAAATTGCGCGACATGGAACTTTTGGCGGAGGACTTCAAGGCGGCATTGGCGGACAAGCTCACCGACGACGAGGACTTATTGGCGCGAGCGGCAGAGCTTGCGGCTCAATCGCCGACGGTAAGCGGCGCGGAAATATTTATCGACGGCTTTATATTCTTCGACCCGCAACAACGAGAATTCCTGCGGAAATTGTTCAAGTGTGCAGATAATATTCATGTAACGTTGCCGATGGATCCGAACCTAAACAGCCGCGAAAATTATTCTGAGGTCGGGATATTCAATCGGGCGTTCAAGACGTTCCAGACGTTGCGCGACTTGGCGGAGGAGGTCGGCGTTGAATTCAGGATAACGCGCCTTGAGACTCCGCGCAGATTTAAAGCCGAGCCGCTTAAAATTTTGGAGCAACGACTGTTCGATTACGCGCCGAGGAAATTTGAGGCATCGGCGAGCTTGCGGATAGTCGAGGCGGTCAACAGTCGAGCCGAGGTCGAATCGGTCGCGAGGGAAATTTTACGGCTGGTCAAGTCGGGCGTGCGCCTGCGCGAGATTGGCGTCTTGGCGCGGGACGCGAGCTATTTCGCGCTGATAAAGCCGATATTCGAGCTGCACGCGATACCGTATTTCGTGGACACGAAGCGGGCGGCGGCGCACCACCCGTTGGCGGAGCTGATACGGTCGGCGTTGGAAGTGTTGCGAGGTTGGCGACGCGAGGCGGTGTTCCGTTGCCTGCGGACGGGATTTTTCGCGGCGGCGCAAGAGGACGTTGACTTACTGGAGAATTACGTTATCGAGTTCGGAATAAAGGGCGCGGCGTCTTGGCAACGGGATTGGGATTATCGGCGGGCAAAGACGTTGGACGCGCCGTTGAAACCTGCCGACGCCACAGAGCTTGAATACTTGGCGCAAATCAACGCGATACGGCGAATCTGCGCGGAGCCGCTGATAAAATTCGCGGAGCGCGTGCGTGCGTCGGAGCGGGAAGTGCTTGCGCTGACGACGGCATTGTTCAAGCTGTTGGAGGATTTGAACGTGCCGGAAAAATTATCGGAGTGGTCGCAAGCCGAGGAAATTCGCGGGAATTTGGCAATGGCGCGGGAGCACCTCAAAATTTGGGACGACATAGTAAATTTGTTCGAGCAAGTGGTCGACGCGCTGGGCGAGGAGACAATCACGCGGGCGGAATTCGAGTCGATAATCGGCGAGGGGCTTGAGGCTCTGGAAATGTCGCTTATCCCTCCGGGGCTTGACGAGGTGACGGTCGCGCAGTTCGAGCAAAATTCGTTACAGAATTCGCGGGCGATATTCGTGCTGGGCTTCGACGCTGAAAATTTTCCGCGCAGAGTCGGCGAAAAAAATTTGCTGACCGACGCGGATAGGTTGCGGCTCAAGGATTCGGGGCTGGAAATATCTTTGGGCGGCAAGGAAAGTTCGTTGGCGGAGAAATTTTTGATATATCGCGGGCTGACGGAGGCGCAGGAGCTTTTGCAGATTTCCTACCCGACAGCCGACGCCGAGGGGCGCAAAGTATCCGCGTCGAGCTTGCTGAACAAAATCCGCGCAATTTTCCCGAACGTCACAACTGAACGCGTCGAGCTTGACGTTTTGGAAAATCTGGGCAGTGAGGTCTTCGCGGCGGGCGAAAAGACTTTGACGGCGGAGACGGCTAAACGCCTCTACGCGCCGGCGAGGAAGTTGGACGCCTCAATCACGCGCTTTGAAAACTTCAACGCCTGCCCGTTTAAGTATTTCGCGCAATACGGCTTGAACTTGGGCGAGCGCGTCGAGTATAAAATTCAAACGCCCGACATCGGGAGCATACTCCATGCGGTCATGAATCGTTTTGGGCGCGAGCTTAAGGAGGAAAATCGCCGTTGGTCGTCGGTCGGCGAGGGCGAACTGGTCGGGCGCGTCGACAGGATTTTGAACACGATAACTCCGCGCCTCCACAATAAAATTTTGCTGAGCACCAAGGCGTTGGAGCACAGGCGCGAACGGATAAAAAAAGTCGCCGTCGAGTCCTTGAGTCGCTTGATTGAGCTGGACGCGAACAGCGAATTTCACCCGCAAATTTTTGAGAGCACCTTCCGCGACGCCAAGACTTTAAGCGACGTGGAGCTGAATTTGAACGGGCGCATTGACCGAATCGACTTGAGCGGCGACGGGCGTTATTTTCTGATTATCGACTACAAGACCGGCAAGGCGACGCTGAGCTTGCGGCGGATTTATCACGGGCTGAATCTGCAACTTGCGATATATTTGAGCGCGGCGGCTAAGCTTGACGAGGTCGGCGAGCGCGAGGCGGGTGCCATGCTTTACTGCCTGCTTAAGTTGCCGAGCAGCGGCGGGCGTAACGATACCGAAGCCGGTTTGGAAGCCGCCAAGGAACTTAAAATGCCGGGGCTGATTCGCGTCGACGAGGAGATTAAACGCGCCGTCGACAGCACGGGCAATTTCGTCGAGTTCAAAAAGGATAACCTCGTCGCCCGCGCAGATTTCCAAATCGTCATGGATTACGCCGAGAAAATTTTGGAGACGACCGCCGAGCGCATTTTGAACGGTTGCATTGAGGTCAAGCCCGCCAGGCTTTCAGCCGACGACGACGCCTGTAAATATTGCGTGTACTCCGCACTTTGCGCCTTCGACAGGGCGATTAACGAGACGACCGCTCCGCCCAAATTCAAGAATACGGCGGAGATTATCGACGCGATGAGGAATTTTTGTAACGAAACTTGATGGATGCCGCTGTCGAGCGTGACAATGCCGTCAATGACGTTGCGGCTTAGAGTTTTACGTTCGCACGGAGCTTGTACGCAATAACCAAATGGGCAGCGAAATTTGATTGACTTAGCAGTTATCCGTCGAGTATTTATTGAGGAGGCGGCAGAGCGAATTTTGGCGCGACGCCCCAAACGCGAAAAAAATCCGCCGTTGATACTGATTGGCGGCGCAAATTGTATGGGCGATATGGGCGCGGCTTATCGGGCGGTGGCGGAGTCGGTCACGCAATGGCGGACGGCATTTCTATTTACGACTTGCGGGAAATTGCGCGCCACGTCGTTTATCGGTTGACGGGTTTGCGGGCGGAAATTTATCGGGCGTGTCGTTCGGTGAGCAATAAGAAAGCTCTTGTGCAAAAATTCCGTGACGAGGAAAAAGTTTCGGAGACGTTGGAGTATCTGTGCGCGGAAAATCTGATTCTGAATATCGGCGCGGACTATCTTGCGCTTGCGATTGATTGGAGGGTTGCCAAGGGACGAACTTAAAAATTTAATGTAGTTGCCGCGAGTTGTGCGTTGTTATCGCGCCTTTATCCGCGAAAAGGAATTGAGCCGTGCCCTGCTGATGCCCAAAACTTGCGTGCCGACCAATAAAAAATCGCGGCGTGGCGTTGGCGTCAAGTCTATCGCTGTTGGGTGGAGCCGAGCTTGCGGAACAAGGCGATAATTCACACGCCAATGACCTTTGAGCTGAATTTGGGTTGCTCTGCGGGCTGTCCGTTTTGCGGAGTCGCCGCGCAGAAATTGCAACGCGTTCGCCGTTTCGATTCTATGTCATCTTGCCGCACGCCAACACGAAGGCAGTCGCGCAAGCCCTCGCGAAATCCCTGCTCAACAAGGCGGACAGCAGCGACCAAATTATCCCCGACGGCATGGAGGTACATAACTATCACAAATGAAACTTATGCCATGATGTGTCCGAGCGTGAACACGAACGCAGTTGTAACGGCTAATGTTGCGACGACCGTCGTCCAGATTTGACGGCTCAAAGAATTTCTTCATGGGCGGCAAAGGCGTTGTGGTTGTGAATCGATTCAAAGTTCTCGCATTCGACTGCGAACGCCGCCAAGCCCTCGACGCGCCGCAATGCCGTCACCACGTCGCGCAAAATATCTTCCACGAACTTAGGATTTTGATAGGCGGCTTCCGTTACAAATTTCTCGTCCTCGCGCTTGAGCAACGGGAAAATTTCCGCCGAGCCTTGCGCCTCTATCAGCCGAACGAATTTATCTATCGACACGCCGCCCAAGTCTTTGAACGTCAGCTTGACGCGGCAAAGCGAACGTTGATTGTGCGCTCCGAAGTCCGAAATTTCCTTACTGCACGGGCACAGCGACGTAAACGGCACGCTCAAGCCCAAGGTGAACGTCATGCGCCCGCCGCGCTCCAGTTCGCCGAGGAATTCGCAATCAACGGCGGAAAGCGATACCTTTGACGATACGGGCGATAATTTTTCCGTGAAATACTTAAACGCTATCGAGATGGCGGCGAAGTCGGTTGAGAGCTTGTCGAGGGCGTCGAGCAGAATTTTTTCCACGTCGGGAATTGCCACGGGTTGAGTTGTCCAATCGGTCAGCAACTCCACGAGGCGGCTCATGTGCGTTCCGCGCAGATTGTCCGCCAGCGCGACCGTGAATCGAATCTGCGCGGCGACCGGTTGAACTTTGCCGCCGTCCGAAATTAAAAACGGCAGGTGTACTTTCGTGACGCCTGTCCTTTTTATTTTAATCCCGCGCAAGTCGGGCTGATTTTGTACGTCTGTCATTTTGAGTCTCCGAATCCTGTAGAATTTTTTGCAAGGGTAATGTAAAATGCGGCTAAAGTCAAGGGTTAGGCTTGACGCATCTGGGAGGAGATATTTTGAACAAAACAATAGCGGTAGCGGGTTTGGGCTACGTGGGACTGTCGATGGCGACGTTGTTGGCGCAAAAAAATCGGGTGCTTGCAGTCGACGTGTCAGCCGAACGGGTGGAGGCAGTCAACGCTCGGCGTTCGCCCATTCGCGACGATTACATTGAAAAATTTTTCGCCGAACGCGACCTGAACCTCACGGCTACGCTTGACGCTCGTGCGGCTTATGCGGCGGCGGACTTCGTGATAATCGCCGTGCCGACCAACTACGACCCGAAGCGGAATTTCTTCGATACCTCCGCCGTCGACGCGGTTATCGAGACGGTTTTGAACAGCGGCTCGCGGGCACACATGGTTATCAAGAGCACAATCCCCGTCGGTTTCGTGAAAGCCGCTCGCAAAAGATACGTCACGGATAAAATTTTGTTCAGCCCCGAATTTTTGCGCGAATCCAAAGCTCTCTACGATAATCTGTACCCGTCGCGGATAATCGTCGGCACCGAACTTGAAGACTCCGCGCAGGTTTCGACAGCCGAGGAGTTTGCGGCGTTGTTGACGGAGGGCGCGGTCAAAAAAAATATCCTCACGCTTATCATGGGGACGACCGAGGCGGAGGCGGTTAAGCTGTTCGCCAACACGTATCTTGCCTTGCGCGTGGCGTACTTCAACGAGCTGGACACCTACGCCGAGAGCAAGGGGCTTAGCACGCAGGATATAATCAAGGGCGTTTGCCTCGACCCGCGAATCGGCGACCAGTATAATAATCCGTCGTTCGGCTACGGGGGCTATTGCCTGCCCAAGGATACGAAGCAACTGCTGGCGAATTATCGGGACGTGCCGGAGAATTTAATCGAGGCGATAGTCGAGAGCAACCGAACGCGAAAAGATTTTATCGCGGAGCGAGTGCTGGAGCTGTCGGGCGCGTACACGGGCAGTGAGAATTTTTCAGCCGCCCGCGAGCACGAGGTTATCGTCGGAGTGTGGCGGTTGGCAATGAAGAGCGGCAGCGACAATTTCCGTCAATCGTCGATACAGGGGATAATGAAGCGAATCAAGGCGAAGGGTGCGACTGTGATTGTCTACGAGCCGGCATTGCCTGACGGTTCGACATTCTTTGGGAGTCGCGTTGTCAATGACGTTGCGGAGTTTAAGCGTTTGAGCCGTTGCATAATCGCCAATCGCTACGAAAGTGCGCTCGACGACGTGAGGGATAAAGTTTACACCCGCGATTTATTTAAGCGCGACTAGCAATGTAAAAAGGAGCCGCCAAGGATGGCGGCTCCTTCGCCGGCGCATTTGCGTGACGCAAATACCGCCGGCGTCACCACTTGAAAATTATCGTAAAGCGCGGGTAGTGAATGCTACGCCCCTGCGAGGCGGGCTTTCTTTGCTACTTTCTTTGCCCGCACAAAGAAAGTAGTTAATCAAACGATTCTTTGAAACCTTTTTTGCGAGGAAGAAAGGTTAACTATTGGCAAAGGGGGGACAGCTCCGTCACCAGGCGATTGATTCTGTCGAGCAACGTGACGTTGCATCCTATGGTCGCGTTGAATCATTACGACTTTGGAAAGGTTCTTTCCGCGTCTTAGCCGCGCAATAACCTTGACAGTTCGATTACAAGGCGATTGATCCTGTCGAACTTGAGCTTGTAGCTGACGCGATTGGCAATGAGCCGCGCCGTGGCGTCCATAATCGTGACAAGCTCCTCCAGATTGTTTTCGCGAAGCGTGGTGCCCGTCTCGACAAGGTCAACGATACTCTCCGACATGCCGATTATCGGCGAAAGTTCAATGGAGCCGTTGAGTTTAATATATTCCATTTGCATACCCTGCGCGGCAAAGAAACTTTCGGCAATGCGCGGAAATTTGGTGGCAACGCGAGTGTGCGCATAATCCTCAAGGCGCGGACGTTTCTTATCCTTCGGGACAGCCATCATCAAATGACACTTGCCGAAGCCCAAATCCAACAGCTCGTAAACGTCCTTGCCCGATTCGAGGATAACGTCCTTGCCGATAATGCCCAGGTCAGCCGCGCCGTATTCAACATAGGTCGGCACGTCGGCGGTCTTGGTTATGATAAATTTAAGCCGCGCCGCCTCGTTGGTTATGACGAGCTTACGCGATTTTTCATGAAGCCCCTCAGCCGTCCAACCGACTTTGCCTAGCAACTCCGTCGACAAACCGAAAAGTTTTCCCTTAGGCAACGCTATCGTTATAAAGTCTTTGTCTTCCAAATCATTACCTCCAATCCGCGCAGATTTTATAATGGCAAAATCGCAATGTCAAAGCAAATTTTTCTTGAATAATTCGGCGTGACTGTGGTATTATTCGCGCAGGGAGGTTGATTTAAATGGTAAAATACGAAGTAAAAATGACGAACATCGGCAAGGACGCGCCGACGTATTTGTCGAGCAACAGCAGCTTTATCCTGATTGACGAGAAAATTCGCCCCGCATTGCAAGATATGGTCGTGGAGCACACGGTCGGCGAATTGGTCGAGGATATTGTGGTCGGCGATTTGCTCAAGGTCGGCAAGAGCGAATTCGAGGTCACCTTCGTGGGCGACGCCGCCAACAAGAATCTGCGTGCCGAGGGTCACTGCACGATAGTGGTCAACGGCGAGGCTACCATGCCCGGACAAATCGCCGTCAAAGGACCGCGTCCGCCGCGTCTGCGCTTCGGCAATGAGGTCAAATTCTACACCGAGTGATTTTTCAAACCGCCTATTGCGCCGCGAAATTTCTTGTGCTAAAATGTGCGCGTCTTTTTTCAGAGAAGAGGTGATTCACATGTCAGCCTACTGCGAAATTTGTCATAAGGGCGCGATGTCGGGCATGAACGTAAGCCACTCGCACTTGAAGACCAAACGCAAATGGAAGCCGAATATTCAACGTGTGCGTGCCGTTGTCGACGGCGAAATAAAACGCGTCAACGTATGCACCCGTTGCCTTCGCTCCGGCAAGATTCAGCGTGCAATTTAAGTTTCAAACAAAATAAAAACTCCTCGACTGCAAATCGGTTGAGGAGTTTTTTGCTGTCTTAATCGCGAAAAAGGAGCCGTCATGGAGGACGGCTCCGCCGCCGGCGCATTTGCAGTAGTTAATCAAACGATTCTTTGAAACCTTTTTTGCGAGGAAGAAAGGTTAGCTCAGCCGTCAAGCTCAAAGTCACTGCGGAGCTTAATTGCCTCGGCAATGTGGCGCGGGGTAATCTGCTCCTTGCCGCCGTCCAAATCCGCAATGGTGCGCCCCACCTTGATAATCCTGTCGTAGGAGCGGGCGGAAAGTTTCTTCGTCTCGAACACGTCTTTAAGCAACTCCTCGGCGGCAGGCTCCAAAGTGCACAGCTTTTGAATCAGCGCGTGCGTCATCTGCGCGTTGCAGAAAAGATGATACTTCTTGAGGCGTTGCGTCTGAATGTTCCGCGCCGCAGAAACCCGTTCGCGAATTGAACTCGATAACTCGTTCCGCCGCTTGGAGCTTAGGTCGTCGTACTTGACACGCGGCACACGGATTTGAATGTCGATTCGGTCAAGCAAAGGTCCGGATAAGCGGCGCATGTATCGCTTAATGTCCATTGTCGAACAGCGGCAAAAATGGTCGTTGTCGCCGCTCCAACCGCACGGGCACGGATTCATTGCGCAAATCAGAATCATGCTCGACGGAAAAGTCAACGTTCCGCTCACACGGCTTATCGTGATTTGTCGCTCCTCCAACGGCTCGCGCAAGGCTTCCAGCGTAGATTTTTTAAATTCGGGCAATTCGTCGAGGAACAAAACGCCGTTGTGCGCCAAGGTGACTTGCCCCGGCGTGGGATTGGTACCGCCGCCGATTATCGCCGCCGTCGACGCGTCGTGGTTCGGATTTTGGAACGGACGCTTTGTCATAAGCCCGCCGCCTTGCGGTAACTTGCCCGCTATGCTGTAAATCTTCGTGACTTCCAAAGCCTCTTCCCGCGTCATTTCGGGCAGGATTGAACTCATGCGCTTGGCGAGCATCGTTTTGCCCGAACCCGGCACGCCGACCATTAAGACGTTGTGACCGCCCGCCGCCGCTATCTCCAACGCCCGCTTTGCCATGAATTGTCCTTGCACGTCCGCGAAGTCGTCTACCAGCTCAACGAAACCTTCGGGTATGTCGACGGGCACGGGCTTTGCCGGCTCCAATTCTATCTCCCCGTCGAGGAAATCGACCAGCTCCATTAAGTTGCGCGGCGCGTAGACTTCTATCCCGTCGACAAGCAACGCCTCGTTGATGTTTTCCTGCGCCACGATTATTTTTTTGAAGCCCTCCTCCCGTGCGGTTATCGCTATCGGCAGGACGCCCGCCACGCTGCGCAAAAGCCCCTCCAGCGACAGCTCCGCCACGAATAAAAATTCCTCGCACACCGACGGGCGCAATCGCCCCTGCGCGGCTAAAAGTCCTATCGCTATCGGCAAGTCCAACCCCGCGCTTTCCTTTTTGACCGACGCCGGCGCAAGGTTTATCGTAATTTTTTCGGCTCGCATCCTAAGCGACGAATTTTTTATTGCGGTGCGCACGCGCTCCTTGGATTCGCGGACGGCTGTCGACGGCAAGCCTACTATGTCGAAGGCGGGCATTCCGTTCGCGCTGTCGACCTCCACCGATATTATCAGCCCGTCCACGCCCTGCGTTGCCGCGCCAAATGTTCTCGCGTACAAAATTCAAACCTCCTGCCCTTTTGTCTCCAACATGTCACAAAAAGCTTTCGGCGTGACACAAGGAATATTACTCGAAGCATAATCGTCAATATTTCGTGTGATGATATAATCGGCTTTGAATGACGCGGCGCACTCCATTTGAAGACAATCCTCAAAGTCTCGAAAATCTTGATTTGGCAAAGCCCGTTGCAGTTTATCTTTGTCGATGTTTTCCACGTGAAAAATATCGCACAAGCAATATAAAATTCGCCTGCGCTCTTCAATGGAGATATTTTTTCGGAGGATATAAAACATGTCGGGGACAGATTGTGCCGCCATTGCGCCGTTAAGAATTTCCTCCTGACAGAGTTTGATAATTTTTTGAGCCGATTGCGTGAAAGGTTCGCGAAGTAAAATGTAATCCAGCAAGACATTTGTGTCAACCAAGATTCGCATTGCCAAACCTCTCTTCTCTGTAAGTCGCAAGTTCTTTTTCGTAGTCCAAATCCGGAATTTCTCTGCGTAATGTTTCCAATTCGTCAAAGGCGGCTTTTTTCTTGAGCAGATGATTGTCCCTTTCCGCCGGCTCGGTTATCCCGCGCAGAAAATCTATCAATGTCAAAATTTTTTCTTCAGGTAACGATTCGACTATTGAAATTGCCTCCTGCCTTAAAGCTGTCATTTCAAACCTCCCAACTTTTGAAAAGTTGACAAACAGCGGTCGCGCCGAACGTTACGATTTAAGAAGCCGCCGCGCCGCGCCTTAAAGTTCCTGCATAACCTCAAAAGCGTTTTCGATGTGATTGACTTCCTCGACAAGCTCGCCGCGGCAACGTGACGTTGCATCCAATGGTCGCGATTATACGCCCGATTTAAGAAGCCGCCGCGCCGCGCCTTAAAGTTCCTGCATAACCTCAAAAGCGTTTTCGATGTGATTGACTTCCTCGACAAGCTCGCCGCG
>CALFJE010000104.1 GCA_937877545.1 uncultured Selenomonadales bacterium
TGGAGCCGGCGGCGCACGGCAAGGCGATTATCGTCGGGCACCACATGGAAAATTTTAAAGACCTCCACGCGCTGTTTAAAAATCGCGACGCCTGCATTACCGTCAACGACGCCGACGAGCTTGCCGCGCAGGCTAAGAAACTTTTCGACGAACCCGACGAGCGTCAACGCCTTGAGCAGGAGACGATTAAGATTGTCCACGAAAATCGCGGCGCGTCGAGGAAGTCGGCGGTTTTGTTGCGGCAAATGCTCACGGAGTACGAATCCAAGGAAAATGCGCGGCACTTGCGCACGACCGAGAAAATTGAAAACTTCCAAACGTATTTCCTGCGGCTCATGCATGACGATTACGTTCGCGACCCGTTGAATCAGCTGATAATTTTCGTGCTGTATATCGGCTCATTGCTTTACAAGTTCGGAGTGAACTTGCGGCTTTTGGGCTACGAGCTGGGCTTTTCGGGCAAGGAGCGGCTGAATTGTTTCGTGATAAGCCTGGGCAACATAACGGTTGGCGGGACGGGCAAAACGCCGACGGCTCAACGGCTTGCCAAAGAAATTCGGGACATGGGCTATCGGGTGGTGATTCTGAATCGCGGCTATCGGGCGAAGTTTCACGGGGAGGTCGGAATAGTTTCAGACGGCAAGACGCTCAACATGGACGCGACGCAGGCGGGCGACGAAGCTTATATGTTGGCGAAGCACCTGCCGAACGTGCCGGTACTGATTGGAGCGCGGCGGGCGGTGACGGGGCAAGTTGCCATTGAACAATTCGACGCGCAAGTCGTGATACTCGACGACGGCTTTCAACATTGGCAGGTTATCCGCGACTTTGACATACTGCTGATTGACGCGGTGTCGGTATTCGGGAACGGCTACGTTTTGCCGCGAGGAATGTTGCGTGAGTCGATGTCGCATATCAGCCGCGCCGACGCGTGCCTTATGACTAAGGTTGACCAAGCCCGCGAGGGTTCCTGCGAGCTGATTCGCGAGACCGTCCGCAAATACAATGCCTCCGCGCAGATTGTCGAAAGCATACACGAGCCGCGTTGCCTGATACCGTTGGCGGATTGGTCGGTAGACTTATCGGGCGCGGGCGTCCCCGTGACGACGCTTAACGGGCGGCGCGTCATGGCAGTATCGGCAATCGGAAACCCGGCGTCGTTTGAACGGACGTTGCAGGATTTGGGCGCGGAAATAATTTCGAGCCTGCGCTACCCCGATCATCATGACTACACGATAATGGAAATGGAAGACATCTTGCGGCGGGCGGAGTCGTTGGCGGCGGAGATGATAGTCGTAACGGAAAAGGACGCGGTAAAAATCCCCGACGAAATGGCGCGGGAGGCGTGGCGCATACCGATTTACGTCGTCTGCGTCGAGGTGAAATTTCAAGCGGGGGCGGCTGAGTTCCATGCGGAGTTGCGGCGGCGGCTTGCGGAAAAGATTAAGGGAGGGGTTCGGTGAACTTAAAATATCGGTTGCTTCGGAGCTTGAAGGAGCTTCATTGGACGAATTTTGTTGCGCTGACAATCGCGGGCGTTGTCAACGCGTTCGGCGTCATGCTGTTTATGTACCCCGTCAAGCTCTACGACAGCGGCATGTCGGGCGTATCCATGCTGTTGAATCAGCTGACGCCGGAAACTTATACGCTGTCGCTTTTCCTGGTGATATTCAACGTGCCGATTTTTATTTTCGGGCTGAAAAAGCAAGGCGTCGCGTTCACGGTGTATTCGGTCTTCGCGGTCGTCGTCTACTCGATAGCGTCGGGCTTTATATCGGGGCAATTCCCGCTGGACACGGTACCCGAATCGCCGTTGGCGGGCACGGATTTACTGTTGTGCGCGATATTCGGCGGGACGTTATCGGGCATAGGGAGCGGCTTGACGATACGGTCGGGCGGCGCGATTGACGGCATTGACGTTTTGAGCGTCATTTTCGCCAAGGGGCTGGGCTTATCGCTCGGCTCGTTCGTCATGATTTTCAACACGATACTTTACGTCATCTGCGGAATTATCGTGGGCAGTTGGATTTTGCCGCTGTATTCAATCATAACTTACTATATCGGCTCGAATGTCGTTGACTTTGTGGTTGAGGGCTTGGACAGGTCGAAAAGCGCGATGATCGTCACGAACAAGGCGGAGGAAATTTCCGACGCGCTCAGCGAAAACTTTCAGGCGAGCGGCACGATTATAAATGCCATTGGCGGTTACACCAAAGAGGACAAGCAAATTATTTATTTTGTTATAAATCACTTCCAGATTAACAAGCTGAAGAAAATCGTCTACGAGATTGACAAGACGGCGTTCATTTCACTTTATGACGTTTCCGACATTATCAAGAAAAAGCAAATCACGCACGGCAAATAGTTTGGCGATATCGCTTTCAAAAAGACCAATTTTTTTCTCGCCTCTGCTAAAATTACAGCGGAGGTGATTTTTATGTCGATTAAAGATTTCGCGGGTGACTTCGACGCTAAGACGGGTTTGGCTCTCGGCGAATGCAAAACCGATACAACTCAAGCCAAAGCTTACGGCATATGCAGTGGAGGCTATAATTTTTCAGGGAACTGAAACTTTATCGGCGTGGAGAAAAATTCCTCAATCCGACGGTGCCGTCGTGGGGCGTCACGAACTTAAACGGCGTGTTGATTATTAAAATTTTTAATGAAACACAATCGGCGGCGGCAAAGCGGGAGGGGCTCTTTGAAGTTTCTACCGCGCCCGTCGTCCATGAGCCCTATCAACTGCGAGCCGTCTATCTGAACATGACCGAACGTTGCAACTTGAACTGCGTCTATTGTTTCGCGGCAACACGTAAAGAAAAATCTGCGCGGCTGACCTTCGACGACTACCAAAAGCTTCCGGACGCGGTGCAAGGCTATAATCCTCACGCCGAAATTATCTTCACGGGTGGAGAGCTGTTGATGTCGCCGTTGACTTTGCCCGTTGCTCAATATGCCAAAACGTTAGGCTTTACGCGCAAGCTCATGACCAATGCCACGCTTATTGACGCGGCAAGCCATGATTTTTATCGCGGCGCGGGCATTTTCGCAAGAACGGTTAAAGCGATTGAGCTCCTCGACGAATTTTCTGCCGACGTGAAACTTACGATGGTCATCACGAAAAAAAAATGTCGGTGACGTTGCCGAAGCTGCCGAACGTTGGGGGTGGGCGATTGACTTTCCGACCGCTGTTTTCCTTTGGTAACGCGAAGACTAAGAGCAACTTGCACTTGACGGGTAGCGAATACTTCGACGCGCTCAAGTCGGCAAATGTTGCCTTTTATGGATTTGCGCAATTTGATTGGTGCTCATAAAAAAATTTTAAAATGCGCTTTGGGTGACGCCGAAGTCAGCGTATCCTGTTCGGGCGACGTTTACCCGTGTCAACTCCTTCACTACGACGAATTCAAGCTTGGCAACCTCAAGCAGGCTTCGTTTGCAGAGATTTACCAATCAGCCCGCGCAGATAAATTTAAACGTCACAGCGTCGAGCAAATCGGGCAGTCTTGACGTTGCGGGGGCTTTCTGCGAATACGAACGCGAGGCAATTATCGACGGGCTCATTGCCTCCGCCGAACTGCATCATGTTTAAATTCATTTTGCGCTACCTGCGCGGCTTCAAGCTGAAATTTTTCCTAATCCTGCTGTGCGCGGTCGTGACGGCGTCGGCGGATTTGCTCATGCCGTACCTTTCGGGGAAGTTCATCGACGAAATCTTGAGCTCCCGCGAAATCGGGCGGCTTTATTTTTTTATCGGCGGGCTCCTTGTGCTGAACGTCGTATCGTTGACGGCGAATTGGTTTTACGTCATCTTTTCGACGAAAATGCGGGCACACATCACGAACAAATTGCCGGAGGATTTGCAAGCAAAAGTTTGGCGCACGGACAACCGCCTCCAATTCCAAACGGACATGATTTACTTGGCGAAACGCGCCGAACGGGATTCGGACGACAAGTGTCTGATAATTTTCGCGGCGGTGGCAATGCTTCACGTTGCGGTTTACTTCGCGCTTAGGGGCAAGCTTTTTCGCGTTGTCGGCGTTAAGACAAACGTTTAAGGAATTTTTTTCGGCGGGCTTACGTGAATCGAAGGTGCGATTTTGGTTCACCTATGGCAACGCGAATTCGGCTAAAATTTTCACGGCGCTGATATTTTTGACGAGCGGGTCGGACGGCGCGTTGACGGTTGGTAATTTCGTCGCGCTCAACGGCACAAAGATTTTGGAACGCGTCACGGAAATAAATCTGCGCGGAGTAGGCTGCGAGGTTGGCGGACGGAGGATTTTGACGGATTTTCATAGGACGTTTGTGCGCGGAAAGATTTACTGTTTTGTGGGCAAGAACGGCGCGGGCAAATCTACGCTGATGAATTTAATCTGCGGGATAATCCCTCTGACGCGTGGCGAGATTTTTTTTGACGGCATACCGCTTTCCGAAGTCGACATGATTCACACACGACGAAATTTAATCGCGGCGTTTGCCAAATCTGCCGACGTTCTGATTCTCGACGAGCCCGATAACAACTTGGACGCGGGAGCTGTCGACGCATTGACTAAGCAAATCAGCGCGGAGGCGGCGAATCGAATCACGATAATCATTTCGCACGACGAGCGATTGATTGAACTTGCCGACGAAGTCTTGACGCTCTCCGTATGAAAAATTTTGGGCTGTCGCTTGCGGACGGCAGATTTTTTTTGCGCCGTGTGCTATAATCGACGAAATTTTTTATAGAGGAGAATTCAGTATGAAAACAATTTTGACGGGCGACAGACCCACGGGCAAGCTCCACCTCGGACACTACGTCGGCAGTCTTCGCGAACGCGTTCGGCTCCAGAATTCGGGCGAATTCGACGAGATTTATATCATGATAGCCGACGCGCAGGCTTTGACCGACCACGCGGGCACTCCCGCCAAGGTGCACGAAAATATTTTGAACGTCGCGCTGGACTATCTGGCGGTGGGGCTTGACCCAAATAAGTCGACGATTTTTATCCAATCGCAAATCCCGCAACTGTTCGAGCTGACGGCGTACTATATGAACATCGTAACGGTAGCGCGGCTGGAGCGCAATCCGACCGTCAAGACGGAAATCGCGCAAAAGAATTTCGCGGCAAGCATACCGGCGGGCTTTCTGTGCTACCCCGTAAGTCAAGCGGCGGACATCACGGCTTTTGACGCCAATGTCGTCCCTGTCGGTGAAGACCAGGCTCCCATGCTTGAGCAGACGCGTGAAATCGTCCGCAAAATGCATGAGCTTTACGGCGAGGGAATTTTGGTTGAGCCGGAGATTTTCCTCCCGCGCAGTCAAGTTTGCAGACGGTTGCCCGGCGTCGACGGCAAGGCGAAGATGAGCAAGACCCTCGGCAATGCCATTTACCTCAGCGACGACAGCGCGACGCTCGCGGCGAAGATTAAGGACATGTACACCGACCCCACGCACATAAAAATCAGCGACCCCGGGCACGTCGAGGGCAATGTCGTCTTCACGTACCTTGACGCCTTCGCCACCGATACCGCCAAAGTTGCCGAGCTTAAGGAGCACTATCAACGCGGCGGTTTGGGCGACGTTGCCGTTAAGAAATATCTGCGCGAGGTTTTGGAGGAAGTCTTGGAGCCGATTCGCCGCCGTCATGCCGAATACGAGGCGCGTCCCGATGAAGTTATGGACATCCTCAAGACCGGCACGATTAAGGCGCGGGCTAAGGCGTCGCAGGTTTTAAATCGCGTTAAACGCGCCATGAAGATTGATTATTTCGGTTGAGGAGGTCGTACACATGAAGAAACTTTTAAGCCTCGCGCTGATATTGACGCTGATATTATCGCTGACAGCCTGCGCGGACGCCGCAAAAAAAGCTAAAGTCAAATTCAAGAAGCGGCAGCTCAAAAAGATTGAACTTGTCGAATCGCCGCGCCACGGTGCGCCGCTTATAATACTGCGCGAAGACTATTCGGACGTGCCGATAATGGGCGAGCCTGTTGCCACACAAGCGCAGATTGTCAACTATATCAACAAGCGCAACCCCAATCCCAAGCTGAATTGCACGGTCGAGGAGCTGGTTAATCTTTACTACGTGGAGGCGGGGCGCGAGGGCATTCGTCCCGACATAGCGATTTGCCAGGCGATTAAGGAGACGGGCGTTTGGGGCTACGGCGGCGACGTGGTGCCCGAACAGAATAATTATTGCGGCTTGGGCACGACGGGCGGCGGCGTCAAGGGCGCGTACTTCGATACGCCTCAACTCGGCGTGCGGGCGCACATTCAACATTTGCTGTCGTATACGTCAAAGCGTATGCCGAGGGTTGAGGTCGTCGACCCGCGCTACGAGCTGATTAAAAAATTCCGTCCGCAAATCTTCGGCAAGCTGACGCGTTGGACGGAGCTTAACGGCGTTTGGGCGGTACCGGGTTATCATTACGGCGAGGACATTTTGAACTTGTGGGTACAGGCGCAAATGCCCGACGCGTCGGATGCTTCGTTGGAGGCGGCGAACTTGAAGGTCTTGCTGGAGGACGACAAGGCGGCGGCTTACGTTTATCGCGGAATAGTCAACTTTGAGCGCGGCGATTATTCGGACGCGGCTGACGATTTCGGCGTCGCGTTGGAGGCGGAGCCTGAGCTTAAGGAGGCTCTGTTCGATTTGGCATTGGCGCAGGAACAGGCGGCTGACTTCGACGGCGCGATTAAAACCTACGACGCGCTGTTGAACGTCGACGAGAAATTTGTTGACGGCTGGTATAATCGCGGGCGGCTCAAGCTTGCCAAGGCGGACTATGCGGGCGCGATTGCCGATATGGAGGCGTCGCTGGCGATTGAGACGATTAACGCCGACGCCTACAACGACATTGCGATTGCCTATTTCAAGCAGAAAAAGTACGAGGAAGCGTGGGACTCCATGCAGAAAGCCGCCGCGCAGAGTACGACCAATCCCGTCGTTCAGGAAAATTACGGTAAGTTTGCGCCCTGCGTCAAGGTCAAGAAGTGATTCGGAGGGAATGAATTATGGCTTTTCGCATGAATCGTTCGCCGAATGATGAGAAACTTTTTCATAACGAAAACTTAAATGTCGTCACGTTGGGCAGAGGCGGCAGTATCCGCGAGGTTGATATAAGCTTGGTCTGGGCGAAGAACGCCAATTTTCTGGTGGGGCGTTTTTCTTCGCTGGCTAAAAACCTTTATCTGCTTATCGGCGGCAATCACCCGCTCAAAAATGTTGTGTCGACTTCGCCGCTTGATAAGGGCGGTGTTGTCAGGGAAATTTTTGGCAAAGTTCGTCCCGATCTCGCTCCGCTTGCGAATAAACGGCGTAATCCCATTCAAGTAATCGTCGGGCATGACGTGTGGATTGGGCGCGGCGTCACGATTATGGGCGGTGTGAAAATTGGCAACGGCGCGGTTATCGGCGCAAATTCCGTTGTCGCCAAAGATATTCCGCCCTATGCCATTGCGGTCGGCAATCCCGTTCGAGTCGTGAAGTATCGTTTCGACGAGGCAATTATTAAGAAATTCCTCGCGGTCAAGTGGTGGAATTGGTCGCTTGAGAAAATTGCCGATAACTTCCCGCTCATGAATGACGTTGAAGAGTTTTTGGCGGTTCACTATTCACCGGAGCTTGAAGACTTCCCCGAAGATGAATTTACTCAAAAGTTAAACAATTTTGAAGGGGGGGCAGCGCGTCTATCATTTCATCCCCGACTTCCGGGCGAAGTTGCCGCTGTGGCGTAAAGTCATACGCGAATTTCGGCAAGCGGACTTGGAAGACGCCGCGCTGGTTATTTGGCTTGATAGGTACTCGACGGAAGAAAACGCTCGTGCGGTGACGGAGGCTGTCGGCGACTGCAAGAATATCCTGACGTTCAAGCACGCGGAAAACTTTTCACCCGCCGCGCTACGTAAGGGCACGCATTTTATCACTACCCGCGAAATGACGACGCTTGAGGCTCTGGATTATCTGTGGGGCACGGATGTTAAAATCCTTTCCGCGCTCGACAACGGGATTTTTTAGGAGGCAGTGATTTGCCGAAAAATATATTGAGCGTTCTTGCCGAGGCGACTTTTGGTGAGAGCTATCGCACGTCGAAGATTGAACTCGACGCTGATAATTCCTCCGCGCAGATTGATTATGACGCGTCGGAGGAAATTCTTTTGCGGGGCGGCGGGGAAACTCGTCCGCCCAAAATTTATTTTCCACTCGACGACTATGCGCGGCGCATTGCCGGTTCCGCGCAGATTTTGAATTATTTTCTGGACGGTTCGCGGCGCGTCTACAAGGTCGACGACATTGCGTATAAGACGGGTTCACGCAAGCTGATTTATCCGATAGTGGCGGGGCAGGTCGTGACGGGTTGTTGTCGGCGCGTCGACAGGCGATTGCACGAGGAGAAATTTTCGGCTGAGGTCGTCTTGGCGGTGCCCGACGTCACCAATCCGCGCGGTTTCGACGGCGGCTTTTTTACCAATCTTGCCAAGACGCTAAGCGAACGCGCCCGCATAACCGTCGCCAAAATTCTGCCCTACAGCACAAGTCGCAAGCCCGCCGAGAAGTTTGAGGAGCGAGCCGTCGCCAAGATTATGGAGCATATGCACGACGCCGAGAAAAATTTGGTCGCGGAGTTGGTGCGGCGCGGCAAGCTCGACCAAAAAAATTATCTGGTCAAGGACGGCTCGTTGGAGTATCGCGTCCTGCCCGACGATAAAAAGTTCAACGCCAAGAATTACAGCTTCGTTATCGGCGTGTCGAAGAGGTTCAATCCTCTTTTGGCGACGGATACTTCGGGCAAGATTAACCCCGGCATCGTCGCCGACATGCCTCCCTTGAGCCGCACGCCCGTCACGATTTTTGAGCGCACGGATAATCTTCACGGCGGCAACAAGTTCGCGGTTTGGTACTTGCGCCTCCGCGATAAGAAATATTCCGATTCACCCTTCGACGGCGTGATTAAGGTCGAAAAGATTTTGGTTCGCGATGCCGAGCTTGCCGGCGGTAAGATTGACAGCGACGAGGTTAACTTGCTGAGCGCGTATCTGCTCAACGAGCGCAATCCCGTTTGCTACGGCGCGGATAATCGTTGGGCGAATCACATCTACCCGATTTTTTTGACGGAGAGCTTTATTAAATCGCGCTTCATTGCGGCGGAAACTTTTTTGCATTTGTTTTGAGGTGAGGGCATGGAAATTATCGGGCGCGTCGCGGCGACGGAGAAATTCCCCGCGACTATGGATAAATTTTATTTCTGGACGGACGCCGACTTTCGGCTAAACGCCTTCGACGTGGTTAAGGTCGCGCACATTTCGGGTTCGCACACCTTCGGCACGGTTGAAAATATTTTCCACATAACCGACGCCAAAAGCCCGCTTGCCGCCTACATTTCCAGCGATTTTGGCGACACGACGCTTGACGCGCCCACGATTCGGGTCGGCATGAATTGCGTTGAGGTTGCCGTTTCCTTCAACACCAAAAATATTTATACGCCCGTCAAGAACGATTCGCCCGTCACTTTGGCGAACGCCGCCGAGATTGAGCAGGCTTTGGGGCTTGATAAGATTCAAAACAAATTGCCGTGCGGCTACCTGCGCATGTACGAGGGGCACGCGAGCGAAATTATCCTGCCGGTGAATCTCGACGCGCAATTTATCCTCGGCTCCGAGGGCGCACACTTGAACATTTCGGGCATATCGGGGCTTGCCGCCAAGACCAGCTATGCAATGTTCCTCATGAAGTCGGTACAGGAGCACTTCGCCGATTGCGCGTTTATAATCTTCAACGTCAAGGGCAAGGATTTAATGGCGTTGCATAAGCCGAACGACGAAGACTCCGCGCAGACTTATGGGGCTTTGGGCTTGAGCGGCGAGCCGTTTAAAAATGTGCGCTACTACGCGCCGCGAGCCGATAACGGAGCCGCAACTTATCTGCCGCCCGCCGACGCGGAGGCTTATCTTGAAGGCGGCTTGCTGAAAAAATTCGCGTACACCTACGCGGACGACAAAGAATCTTTGGAAATGCTGTTCGCCGACATTGACGACACTACGCAGACCATGGACTCGATTATCGGCAAGATTATCGACACGAACGATTACGACTTTGGCGGGATTTCGACCTGGGCAGATTTTTTGGGCAAAGTCAACGAGCTTTCGCTCAAGGGCAACGCCAAAGAAATTTCCGTGCTGAGTTGGCGCAAGTTCAAGCGGATAATCAACAAGGCGATTAAAAACGATGCGATGTTCGTCGACCGCTACATTGCTCAAGAGCGGGAGTGTCGCTTGGAGGAGGAACTTAAGCAAATCTGCGCGGGTTCGGTCAGCGTGATAGACATAGCGAAGCTTGCCACGGATAAGCAGGCGTTCGTATTCGGCGACGTGCTAAAGACGATATACCGGCTCAAGCTGGGCGAATACGACACAACGCCGCCGTCGCGGATAATCCTGTTCGTGGACGAGCTGAATAAATTCGCAGGCAAGGACACGGCTAAGAATTCGCCGATACTGCGGCAACTGCTGGACGTGGCGGAGCGCGGGCGGTCGCTGGGGATAATCTTATTCGGGGCGGAGCAATTTCGTTCGGCGATACACCCGCGAGTTACGGGAAATTGTTCGACGCTTGCCTTCGGACGCACCAACGTTTTGGAGACGACGACCAAAGATTATTCCGCGTTGCCGTCGACGTACAAAAATATCTTGACGCGGCTGGAGCAGGGCGAATACCTGATTCAAAATCCGATATTCCGCTCGTTGCTCAAAGTCAGATTCCCCAAGCCCGCTTATAAGCAGTTCAAGGATTGAAGCTCTGCAGGGATCGGCGCGGGCTTACCCGAATAAAACTTTCCGTCACGATTTAAAATTCAAAGACGGGAGGAAATTTTATGCAAAAGGTTGTTGTCGGCGGAAAGACCTTGGACAATATCGCAATGAGCATGTACAAGGAAGCCAAAATTATTTTTCGCGAATATATTCAAAATGCCGTCGACGCGATAGACGACGCCGTTAAGGTCGGATTTTTGGCGGCGGGCAGCGGCGAGATTAACATTTTTATCGACAAAAAAGCTCGCCAAATCACAATCGAGGACAACGGCATTGGCGTCTCCGCCCTGAACTTCAGGAGCACTTTAATCGACATCGGCAACTCCGATAAAAAATTGGAAAAGGACAGAGGCTATCGCGGCATAGGGCGATTTTGCGGGCTTGCCTATTGCAAGACGCTGATTTTTACCTCGACGCGCAAGGGCGAAAGCAAGCTGTCGATTATGACTTTTGATGCCGAAAAACTTCATGCCATGATTAACGACGACGAGAAATATACCGCCGAATTTATCCTCAATGCTGCGGTTACCTTCGCCGAGGACACCTGCGCGGACGCCGAACATTTTTTCAAAGTCGATATGCTTGACGTTACAAACGACGACCTCCTTGACGCAGAAAATATTCGCGAATATTTGTCGTTCGTCGCGCCCGTCGAGTACAGCAATATGTTTTCTTATCGGGAGCAAATCGCGAAGCACGCCGCCGCCTTGAACTTCAAAATCACGGAATACAAAATCTATGTGAACGGCGAGCAACTGGTCAAAAATTACAGGGACAATTTCACGACCAAAAACGGCGAGGATAAAATTTTTGGCGTGGAGTTCCGCGACTTCCGCGACGAGGCGGATAATTTAATCGCGTGGAGTTGGATTGGGCTTTCGCAGTTCAAGGGCATAATTCAGCAGACCAAGACCAATCCCAATCACATGCGTTGCATTCGGCTCCGCGCAGGCAATATTCAAATCGGCGACGAATTTGCTTTGCGGAAGCTGTTCGACGAGGCTCGCGGCATAACTTATTTTATCGGTGAAGTTTACGCGGTCGACACGAATTTAAAGCCGAATTCTCAGCGCGATTACTTTGCCGATAACGATACGCTCAAGCTCTTTGAATCTAAGCTCGGCGATTATTTCAAGGAGCTTTACGATTTATATCGTTATGCGTCGGAGTGCAGGAGCGCGTTCAAGGCGATAATTCAGCCCGAAATTTTCATGCAGAAGATAGAGGCGCATACACCCGAATATCAGAAGACGCACAGGGCGGAGCACATCACCGAGCTCGCCGCGCTGAATCAAAAGGCGGATAAAGCGCAAGAGCTCATTGACGCAGAACGGCAGGCGGCAGAGAATAATTCTGATACAATCTTTGCGCGTGTCTTCAAGCAAATCGACACAAACGCTCCTTCGATAGACGATTACTATCCTAACCCCACCCCCCGTTGCTGTTGCAACATTGGTCGGAAGAAACCAAACAGCTTTACAATGGAATTTACGAGATTATACTTGCCAATCCGTCGCTTAAGGGTACGGCTCTCCTCGACAAGATTAACGAGGTGCTTGCCAAATGAGCCGCCGCGTCTTGCTGTTGGAGCCGAATTACAAAAACAAATACATCCCGTCGAATCTGCTCAAGCTGAGTTGGTATTTCCGCGTGATTTGCGGGGACGACGTGCGCTTTTACAAGGGCGACCTTAAGCGGTTTGGAGCGCAGTTGTTGTTGGAGGAATTCTTTGCCGGCGAAGTCGACAGCCAAAATCTGTTCGCGCCCGAAGTCAACGACGCCGCGCAAAAGTTCGGGCGATACGAGGCGACGTTGCTTGAATTCATACGCACGGGGAAAACGGCTTGCCTGGACATTCTGCGCGAGGAGGATTTTTATCACGAGTACGCGCTTAAGAAGCTCCATCGCCGATTCAAAGCCGAGGACTTCCCCGCGTTCGATATTATCTGCGTCAATTCGCTGTTCACGTTTTATTTCGCCGCGACCGTCGAAACGATTAACGACGCCAAAAAATTCCTTGCACGCGACGGGAAAATCTTCGTGGGCGGCGTGGCGGCTACCTTAGTCCCCGACGCCTTTGAGGCGGAGACGGGCATCAAGCCGCATATCGGTCTGCTCGATAAACCCGACGACCTCGGCAAGCGCGACGATGTGATTATCGACACCCTGCCGCCCGATTACTCAATCCTCGACGAGGTCGATTATAAATATCCCGCCGCCGACGCCTACCTTACCTACACGACGCGGGGTTGTATTCGCAAATGCACGTTCTGCGCGGTCAGCAAGCTGGAGCCGGAATATAAAGACCACGTCCCGATTTTTGAACAGCTTAAGCAGACGGAGGAGCTGTTCGGCGCGAAGAGGCACCTGTTGCTTATGGATAACAACGTCCTCGCCTCCAAGCAGTTCGACGCCATTATCGACGAGATTAAGGCTTGCGGCTACGCCAAGGGCGCGACCTACACTCCGCCCGACGAATACGCCTTGACGCTCAAAAACCTCCGCGCAGGTTTCAACGACCGCGCTTATCTGCGCAAGATGATTCGCCTCTACGACGATTTGGAACGACGCTTGCCCGAAGATAAGGCGGGCGATTTTTATTCTGCGCGGGAGGCAAACTTTTTGTTGAGCGTCGCCGGCGCGTCCAAGGATAAAATCTTCGCGCTGGACGATTATGTTCGCCCGTTGTTCGATAAGTATTTCAAGCGCAAGCCGCTGGTTCGCTGCGTCGATTTTAATCAGGGGCTGGACGCTCGGCTGATTGACGATTATAAAATGGCGCGGCTGGCGGAGTTGAATATTCACCCGATGCGCATTGCGTTCGACCACATTGAACAGCGCGACATCTACGAACGGGCGATTAGGCTGGCGGCTAAGTACGGCGTGCGCGACCTGTCGAATTATCTGCTGTACAATTTTTTGGACACGCCCGCCGATTTTTACGAGCGGTTGCGGATAAATATCGATTTGTGCGAGGAGCTGGACGTGGCGATTTATTCGTTCCCCATGCGCTATTGCCCGATTGACGACCCGAAATATTTCCGCAATCGCGATTATATCGGGCGGCATTGGAACAAAAAATTTATTCGTGCGATACAGGCGATAACCAACGCGACCAAGGGCAAAGTCGGGCGCGGGCGCGACTTTTTTGAAAAGGCGTTCGGGCGCAACTTAGCCGAGTTCAGGGAATTGCTTTACATGCCCGAAACTTTTATAATCTACCGCGTGAGGTATGAGGACAATTTGGCGGCGACGTGGCGGGAAGAATTTTACGGGCTTAACGAATCGGAACGCGCCGAGGCTGAACGAATCATCGAGGCGAACAACTTTTCCGATATAACCTGCGCGGCGTCGTCGAAAGTCCGCGAACTGTTGAGATTCTATCAAGTGAAACGCCATTGAGGAGGATTTGAATTGAAGTTTGCCAAGCGCATGAATAGCTTTGGCGAGGGGGTATTTGCCCGCTTAGCCGAGCTGAAACGTCGGAAGCTTGAATCGGGCGCGGAGATAATCGACCTGTCAATCGGTGCGCCGAACATACCGCCGCCCGCGCACGTCATGGAGGTTTTGGCGGCGGAGGCTCTCAAGCCGGAGAATTACGTTTACGCGATAACCGATACCCGCGATTTGCTCAACGAGGCAAGCGATTGGTATCGTCGACGCTACGGCGCGGAGCTTGACCCTGCTGCGGAAATTTGTTCGCTGTGGGGTTCGCAGGAGGGCTTGTCGCATATCGCGCTGACCATAATCGACGACGGCGACTTGACGCTCGTGCCCGATCCGTGTTATCCCGTGTTCGCCGACGGGGCTAAGCTTGCCGGCTCGGATATTTTTTTTATGCCGCAACTCAAGGAGCACGACTACATAATCCGGCTTGACAAAATCCCCCGCGACGTTGCGGCGCGTGCAAAGTTTATGGTCGTCTCCTACCCGAACAATCCGACAACCGCTGTCGCGCCCGCCGATTTTTACGAGCGGCTGATTCACTTCGCCAAGCGCAATGATATTATCGTCCTGCACGATAACGCCTACAGTGAGCTGATTTTCGACGGGACGCAAGGCTTGAGCTTCCTGAGCTTTAAGGGTGCTAAGGATGTCGGCGTTGAGTTCAATTCCCTGTCGAAGACTTACGGCTTCGCGGGCGCACGCGTCGGCTTTTGTCTGGGCAACAGGGAGGTCGTCGGCAAAGTCAAGCTGCTCAAGAGCAATATCGACTACGGGCTGTTTCTGCCGATTCAAAAGGCGGCGATAGCGGCGTTGCGCAGTCCTCAAGAGGTTATCGACAGGACGCGGACGGCTTATATCGAACGGCGCGACGCTTTAATCGACGGACTGAGCGCGGCGGGTTGGCAAATCGACAAGCCCAAGGCTACCATGTTCGTATGGGCACCCGTCCCTGAAGGTTTCGGCACATCGGAGGAATTCGTTCAAATGTTGCTGGAAAAATCCAACGTCCTGGTGACGCCCGGCTCTGCCTTCGGAGCAAGCGGCGAGGGTTTCGTACGTATGGCTCTCGTGCAAACCGTCGACGTTATGCAACGCGCAGCCGCGCAGATTCAGCGAACGCTACGTTAACAAACTAAAAAGCGACTCGTCTCAATCGGAGTGAGCCGCTTTTTTATTTACAAGCTTGAATTTCGCCGCAACCGTGTTGAAATTATCCGTTATGCCGTCGCGCATTTTACGACGTTGTGTTTCGAGTTCCGATATTAACCGCACCGCCCGCTCATTGCAAAACCGACGCCATTGCCTGAATTTGAATCCTGCGCGGCGTTATCGGCGAATATTTTTTCATGTGAGCTTCCGCGTCGTTCATGATATTTTCGTCGGCTTTCTCGTCTTCTTGCGCCAAAACTTTTTCGGCAATTTGCAAGCCGTAAGGAGTATCTCGGCGGCGATTATGTTCAGCGGCAGGATAATCTTTTGCAGGACACCCTTGTCCGCCACGAAGCGATTCAGATTATCGGCAAAGGTATCGTGCCCGCTCATGTCAAGCAACTTCGCCTTGAGTTCGGGAACATTGCCGAGCGCGGTTCTGCTTTATGGCAAGCGTGCGGAAGTGTTTGCCCCTGAAATTTTTCCATGTCGTTTACCTCGTGACAATCGGGATACCCGCGCAATATCATTGACGGCGGTGATAATCGCCCGGCAGGTCGGAGCATTCGTCAACGCCCTTGTTCGGAATATCCTTGTTGAAAGCAAGCGCAATACCCAAAAACGGGAAAACGAAGCCGACGACGACGCCCGGTCCGCCAATCAGAGCCCTGCGCTTACGTTCGCATTCGCCCGTCAAATCCTTAAACAAATATACCATGATTGAAAAATTTTTCTGCCTTCGTGCAATGCCTTTATGTCGGCTTGAATCAGTGATACGCTGTCGGTCAGATGGCGCAAATCATCTTTCTGCTTTTCGACCGCGTTGTCCAATCGACAGGGCGGGCGGCGATTTGGTTTCGGGCGCGGAGGTATCGCATAAAAAAAACGACCCGCTCCCAATCGGAACGAGCCGCTTTTTTTACAGTTGACCTTCGAGCTCCAGGTTTATCAAGTTGTTCATTTCCACGGCGTACTCCAGCGGCAACTCTTTGGCTATCGGCTCCACGAAGCCGCGCACAATCATTGCCCGCGCCTCCGCCTCCGATATGCCACGCGCCATTAGGTAGAAAATTGCCTCCTCGGATATGCGCCCGATTTTTGCCTCGTGCCCGATGTCAGCCTCGTCGCCCTCCACGTCCATGACGGGTAAGGTATCCGAGCGCGATTTGTCGTCGAGCATGAGCGATTCGCAGTTGACGGAGCATTTGGCGAAAGGCGCATTCTTGGTAACCTTGACTGCCGAGCGATACGTCGCCGCGCCGCCCGACTTGGAAATCGTTCGCGTGTTGATATTCGCTGAAGTCTTCGGAGCAGCATGAATCACAATCGCGCCGGTGTCAAGGTTTTGCCCTTTGCCCGCGAAAGTCACGCCCGTGAATTCAGCGCGAGCCCCTTCGCCGTGCAAAACGCTGCAGGGATACAGCATCGACACATGCGAGCCGAAACTGCCGCTAACCCACTCAATCAGCCCGTCGCGTTCGACAAGGGCGCGTTTCGTGTTGAGGTTCATCATGTTGCGCGACCAATTTTCAATCGTCGAATAGCGGAGGCGTGCGCCCTCCTTTATGAACAGCTCAACGCAGCCCGCGTGTAAATTCGTGACGTTGTAGCGCGGAGCCGAACAGCCCTCTATGAAGTGCAATTTCGCGCCTGGTTCGACGATTATAAGCGTGTGTTCAAATTGCCCCGCCCCCGCCGCATTGAGCCGGAAATACGACTGCAAAGGGATTTTCACGTCGACGCCCGCCGGCACGTAAACGAAACTGCCGCCCGACCAAACCGCTCCGTGCAATGCCGCAAACTTATGGTCTTTGGGCGGTACCAACGTCATGAAGTATTCGCGCACAATGTCCTCGTGTTCGACGAGCGCGGTCTCCATGTCGGTGTAGACGACGCCCAAATCCGTCAGCCGCTTCTGCACGCTGTGATAGACGACCTCCGAATCGTATTGCGCCCCCACGCCCGCCAGCGACTTTTTTTCGGCGTCGGGTATGCCCAGCCTGTCGAACGTGCGCTTAATTTCGTCGGGCACCTGCGACCAATCGTTGACCTGCGCGGCGTTCGGCTTGACGTAGGTAACAATTTCGTCCATGTTGAGTTCGCTGATGTCCGCGCCCCACGTCGGCAAATCAATCGAGCGGTAAACCTCCAGCGACTTCAAACGGAACTCCAACATCCACGGCGGGTCGTGTTTCCGCGCAGATATGTCGCGAATTATCTCCTCCGTCAAGCCCGCGTCCGATTTGTAAAGCGATTTGTCGACGTCGCGCACGTCGTACAACGCCCGCTCTATGTCTGCAATGTAGTTTTTCATGATTCGACCTCAAAAGGCGCGTAGCCGTGCTTAGAAACTTCGTCGACAAGTTCAGCCCCGCCGCTCTTGACTATTCGCCCTTCCAAGAAAATGTGGGCGCGATTAACGGGCAAGTGCTTGAGAATCTGCGCGTTGTGCGTGATTATGACGCAGGAATTTTCGGCGTTGTGGAATTTGGCGACGCCCGCCGAAACGATGTCGACGGCGTCAACGTCGAGCCCCGAATCGGTTTCGTCGAGGAGCGCAAGCTTGGGGCGGAGCGTGAGCAGTTGAAGAATTTCGTTGCGTTTCTTTTCGCCGCCGCTGAAGCCGACATTCATATATCTGCCCGCGTATTCGGGGCTGATTTGCAAATCCGCCATGAGCGCGAGCAGTTCCTTATGGAACGCGAGGATTTTGACCTTTTCGCCCGTGACGGCTTGTTTCGACGTGCGGAGCATATTTTCGACCGTGATGCCTGGAATTTCTTCGGGATTTTGGAAGGATAAAAAAATGCCGCGCCGTGCCCGCTCGAAGGTTTTCAGCGCGGTTAAGTCCTCGCCCTCGAAGAGTATTTCGCCGCCGGCAATTTGATATTTCGGGTGACCGAGGATAACGTTCATGAGCGTCGATTTGCCGGAGCCGTTCGGTCCAAGGATTACGTGCACTTCGCCCGCACCGACCGACAAGTTCACGCCGCGCAGAATTTCCTTATCGCCCGCCCGAACGTGTAAATTTTTTATTTCAAGCAAAATGATTCGCCTCCCGTGCGTAGTTTGAATTCATTTTAGCGGCGTAAAGATTTTTGTCAATAAAAAGCCCCCGCGCAGGGGGGCTGAATCGCAAGCCTCAGTTGAGCTTCTTGTCTTTGTAAATCTTGATACCTTTGAGCGTCGCCTCAAGCGTAAGACCCTTAGTCGTCATCTGGAAGACCCAAACGCCCGGCGCAACGTATTCCGCGCCCTCAATCGAGCCGCCGCTTACGCCGTCATTTGCCGACGCTTCGGCACTTGCGCCGAAACGCGTTTTGCCCGCAATGAAGTTTTCCCAAGCCTCGCGGGTATTGAGCAGGAAAATCAGATTGTATTCCTTCGCGCCCAGACCCAAGCCCGCCGAAAGCTCCTTCATGCGCAGATAAACTTTTTCGCCCGTCTGATTGTTAAAGGCAAGCCCGCGCCCGTGACTTGAGCCGACGAACAACACCTTGACGCCCGAATTCGACAGCGTGGCATAAGCGTAACACTCGCCGATAACGCGTTGAGCGTGCGGATATTTTTCGTAGAGTTGCGCCAACGTCTTATCGTGCAATGCCTCGATTTGCCTGCGCTGTTCGGCTGCGGATTGTTTTGCCGCCAATGCCGTCGTCGCCGTCAACAGGCACAGCAACACCGTCAACGCCGCAAAGAATTTTTTCACTTCAATCACCTCCCATCATTCCAGAGAAATCACCCCATATCTGCCGAGGTTGAAAAAGTACGTATGCTCAAAATGCTCCGCCATCAACATCACGCCGACAGTACCGCTGCACCGCGCCGCCACGAAGTCATTGCACGTCGAAAGCAACACCATTTGCGTAAGGTAATCCTTGCCCTGAATAAAATGATCGTTCGGTCTGTCAATGCGCACGAGCCCAACCGCTTGCCCCGGTACCTTGTAATCAACATATTCGCGGTCGAAGATTATGCACGTGTCGCGGAAAATATTTTTGAATGCCTGCACGATACCTTTGTCCTCCGTCGCGAGGAAAATCTTATTGCACTTCCATTCTTGAAGCTTGGCAACGACGATACTTGCAGAATACTCCAGGGGGGGGGGGATTGGATGATTATGAAGTCGCCGAGTAACATAATCGGTTCCGCGCAGAAGCACACCAAGCACACGGTCGTTCGGCGCGAATAATTTTTTGCGCACCTCCATAATGTCTGCCATAATCGCAGGCTTTATCCTGAGCAGTCCCAGCTTGAGGAGCATTCGCCATTCCGTCAAAATGCCGTCGCGGTTTTCAAAGAGTGGCATAGAATCATTGGGTATAGGTATCCCGCTTTCCGGACACAAGATGATATTTTCGCCGCTGTACGCTTGATTCAGTCCGATACGAAGCGGCTGTTCAAAATAATATTCCCAAGAATTTTCCTTGCCGAGCTTTTCGGGCGCAAGATAGGGATTCGGATAATTTTGCATGTCGACGACGGGAAGCCAGCCATTTTCAAGGGCACGACGAATGCGCCCCGCGAACACGATAAAATTTGAGAACAGCCCGACATCAGGCCATCTGCGGCGAATGATGTAGTAAGTCGGCTTGGACGGGTCGCCGCGCTTTATGTAATGTTCGCTCCAATCGTTGTCAATCAAAGCACATCCTCCTTAGAAAAAACGGGCGACGACTCAATCAAACGAATCGCCGCCCAAAAGTCTATGAGCCGAAATTTATTTCATGGTAACAAGGGATTTGCCGGTCATCTCGGAGGGAATTTCCATGCCCGCCATAGTCAGGAGCGTGGGAGCCACGTCGCAGAGCGCACCGTCTTTGACTTCGGCAACCCTGTCGCTAACGACGATAATCGGCACGGGGTTGGTCGTGTGCGCGGTGAACGGCTCCTTGAGGTCGTAATCGTACATCTTATCGGCGTTGCCGTGGTCAGCGATAATGACGACTTCGCCGCCAACCTTCTTCATGCACGCCACGAATATGCCGACGCAAACGTCAACGGTCTCGACAGCCGCAACTGCCGCCTTCATAACGCCCGTATGCCCGACCATGTCGCCGTTGGCGTAGTTGAGGATAATGAAGTCGTATTTCTCGGAGAGAATCGCCTCGGCAACCTTGAGCGTGACGGTCGGCGCACTCATATCGGGCTTGAGGTCGTAAGTGGCAACCTTCGGGCTGGGAACAAGAATTCTGTCTTCGCCCTTATAAGGCTCCTCGACGCCGCCGTTAAAGAAAAACGTGACGTGAGCATATTTCTCGGTCTCGGCGATACGAAGCTGATTCAAGCCGGCTTTGCTGATAGTTTCGCCCAAGCCGTTTTGGACGCTTTCGGGCGGATAGGCAACGTCGACGTTCAAGCCTTCCTCATATTGCGTCATTGTGGCAAACGGAATGCCGACAATATCCTCGACACGCGGGAAGCCGTCAAAAGCCTTATCGGTGAAGGCGTGCGTCAATTCGCGGGCGCGGTCGGGGCGGAAGTTGAAGAAAATAATCCCGTCAGCCTTAGCAATGCCCGCGTAGTCGCCGATAACCACGGGGTTGACGAATTCGTCGGTGACTTTGGCGTCGTAGGAAGCTTTAATCGCCACGTCGGAGGCGGGCTGTTTGGGGGCGTCGGCTTTGGCAATGGCGTCGTAAGCCTTCTGCACGCGATCCCAACGTTTATCTCTGTCCATGGCGTAATAGCGACCGCTTATCGTGGCGATTTGCCCCGCGCCGATTTCCTTAATCTTAGCCTCAAGGTCAGCGAGGTATTCGGCGGCGGAGCTGGGCGGAACGTCGCGCCCGTCGAGGAAGCAGTGAATGTAGACTTTATCGACGCCTTTTTTCTTGGCGAGTTGGAGCAAGCCGTAAAGGTGTTCGGTGTGGCTGTGGACGCCGCCGGGCGAAACGAGTCCGAACAGGTGGAGTGCGCCGCCCGAAGCCTTAACCTTATCGATGACGCCGACGAGTGCCTTGTTTTCAAAAAAGTCGCCGTCGCGAATCGCCTTGGTGATTTTGGTCAGCGGCTGATAGATAACTCTGCCCGCGCCGATATTCATGTGCCCGACTTCGGAGTTGCCCATTTGCCCGTCGGGAAGACCGACGTATTCGCCCGAGGCCTGCAGTTTTGCGTTGGGATAATTTTTCGTAAGTTCGTCGAGGACGGGCGTCTTGCCGACTTGAATCGCGTTGAACTTGTCGGTAGCCTCGCCTATGCCCCAGCCGTCCATGATGATTAAGCAAATCGGGGCGTGTTTAATTGTTGCCATCGCAGTACTCTCCTTTGTGTGAAGAAAGCCGCCAACCTAACAACTAGCAACCAGCTACTAGCCACTAAATTGGCGGCTCAATTCATTTTTACATTCGATTGAAACTCTTCCAAACTATTTCAAGAAAACGGCAACGACCATAGCGGCGACACCTGTAACCGCCGCGCCGATACCAACCATTGCTGCAATTGTGATATTCCTGACATGGTTGCCTATGCCTTCAATTTTCGTGTCCATGTTGTCCATTTTTGCATAAATATTTTTTTGCATGTCCTTCATGTCTTGACGCATTTCCCGCATATCGGCATCGTGTTTTTGGCGCATTTCCCGTATTTCCGCATCTTGCCTTTGACGAGCCTCGCGGCTTTCCGTGATGAACATATCGAGCTTGGTTACCACGTTGCTTACCTGTTGTTCGAGCGACGTGACTCTGTTTTCAAGGTTGTCCACTCGCTTTTCAATGTCCGCCATGATCGTCACCGCCTTTCCGTCAAATTGGAAGGAGTTTCATTTGGTCAAGGCTCAGAAATTGACAATCGCGCTGAAGTCCGGAGCTTTGAGGCTCGCGCCGCCGACCAATGCGCCGTCGACGTTGGGTTGTTTCATGAGGTCTTTAATCGTGCTGGGTTTAACGGAGCCGCCGTATTGAATGCGAATCGCGTCCGCCGCCTCTTGACCGAATTTCGCCGCAACAGCCTCGCGGATAGCTTTGCAGACTTCCTCAGCCTGATCAAAGGTCGCGGTCTTGCCGGTGCCGATAGCCCAAATCGGCTCGTAAGCGATAACGAGTTTCGCAACTTCCGCCGGAGCAAAGCCTTCGAGCGCGGCGTTAATCTGGTTGACGACGTGCTCAATATACTTGCCGGATTCGCGAATTTCGAGGGATTCGCCGCAGCAGATTATCGGGGTAATGCCCGCTTTGAAGGCAGCCTTCGCACGCTTGTTGACGCCCTCGTCGGTTTCGCCAAAGTAGTCGCGGCGTTCGCTGTGTCCGAGGATGACATATTCAACGCCAATCTCATTGAGCATTTCGGCGGAAATTTCGCCGGTGTACGCGCCTTTGGCTTCCCAGTGAACGTTCTGCGCGGCGACGTGAATGTTGGTGCCCTTAACGGCGTCTGCAACGGCGGCAAGCGCGGTAGCGGTCGGAGCAACGACGATGTCAACAGCCGCGTTATCCTTTACGAGCGGAGCCAGTTCGCCGACGAGCTTTTTGCCCGCCGCGATGGTGTTGTTCATTTTCCAGTTGCCTGCGATAATCGGTTTTCTTGCCATTTTTTAAATCCTCCTAAGAGATTGTATCCGATATTACTTATTTGCAATCGCGTCAATGCCGGGGAGAATTTTGCCTTCGAGGTATTCGAGGGTCGCGCCGCCGCCGGTGGAGATGTGCGAGATTTTCTTGTCGAGACCTGTCTTCTTGAGAGCCGCAATGGAGTCGCCGCCGCCGACGATTGAAATCGCGCCCTTATCGGTAGCGTCCGCCACAGCCTTTGCAACCGCGAGCGTGCCTTTGGCAAAGTTGTCGAATTCAAAGACGCCCATAGGTCCGTTCCAGATAATCGTCTTCGCGCCTTCGAGAGCCTTCACGTATTCTTCGGAAGTCTTTTCGCCGCTGTCGAGACCCATCCAATCTTCGGGGCACTGGTCAACGGGAACAGTCTTAAACTGCGCGTCAGCCGCAAATTTATCGGCAACAACGATGTCGACGGGCAGGACGACTTTGACGCCTTTAGCCGTAGCCTTGGCGAGGAGTTCTTTGGCGAGTTCAATCTTATCCGCTTCGAGGAGGGATTTGCCGACGCCGTAACCTTTAGCCTTGTCGAAGGTGTGAGCCATGCCGCCGCCGATTATAATCGTGTCGACCTTGTCAATCATGTTGCTGATAACGCCGATTTTGTCGGAGACTTTCGCGCCGCCGATAATGCCGACGAACGGACGTTGCGGAGCCTCAAGCGTCTTGCCGATGTAGTTAATTTCCTTTTCCATGAGGAAGCCGGCAACGGTTTCGAGATACGCGGTTATGCCGACGTTGGAGGCGTGAGCGCGGTGAGCCATGCCGAACGCGTCATTAACGGCGATGTCGGCGAGCGAGGCGAGCTTCTTCGCGAAGTCGGGATTATTCTTCTTTTCTTCCTTGTGATAGCGAAGGTTCTCAAGCAGGAGGATTTCGCCGGGTTTGAGCGCGGCGGCGGCTTTCTCTGCGGGTTCGCCAATGCAGTCTTCCGCCCATTTGACTTCCTTGCCGAGGATTTCGCCGAGCTTCTTGGCAATGGGTTTGGTGGAGAATTTGGGTTCGCGAGCTTCGGTCGGGCGTCCGAGGTGGCAACCGATTATGACAGCCGCGCCCTGGTCGAGCAGATAGTTAAGGGTCGGGAGCGTCGCGTCAATGCGCTTGGTGTTGGTGATGTTCTGGTTTTCGTCCATCGGAACGTTGTAATCGACGCGAAGGAATACCTTTTTGCCTTTCAAGTCAACGTCTTTAATAGTCTTCTTACTCATCAGATAACCTCCCCAAAAAATTAGCCGTTAAATCGAAAGCGACCCGGCTCAACATTGACGAAGAGCCGAGCCGCCACATTAACCGTGTTCAGTTGCCAAGTAAATCTTACTTCAGTTCCGCGAAGTACTTAATGGTGCGAACCATTTGCGAAGTGTAGGAGTTTTCGTTGTCATACCAGGAAACGACTTGAACGAGCGTGTTGCCGTCGCCGATGGGGCTGACCATGGTCTGGGTTGCGTCGAAGAGCGAGCCGAATTTCATGCCGATGATGTCGCTGGAGACGATTTCCTCTTCGTTGTAGCCGAAGGATTCATTAGCCGCCGCTTTCATGGCTTCGTTGATTTGCTCTTTGGTGACTTCGCCTTTGACAACCGCGAAGAGGAGCGTGGTCGAGCCGGTCGGGGTCGGGACGCGCTGTGCTGCGCCGATGAGTTTGCCCTTCAATTCGGGGATAACGAGACCGATAGCTTTCGCTGCGCCGGTGCTGTTCGGAACGATGTTGCATGCGCCTGCGCGGGAGCGACGGAGGTCGCCTTTACGCTGCGGACCGTCGAGGATCATTTGGTCGCCGGTGTAAGCGTGAATGGTCGCCATAATGCCGCTCTGAATCGGAGCGAGGTTGTGGAGAGCCTGCGTCATAGGAGCCAAGCAGTTGGTGGTACAAGAAGCCGCCGAAAGAACTTTCACGTCCGGGGTAAGGGTCTTGTGGTTGACGTTGTAGACGATAGTCGGGAGGTCATTGCCGGCAGGAGCCGAGATAACGACTTTCTTCGCGCCTGCTTCCAAGTGTGCGGAGGCTTTCTCTTTGCTGGTGTAGAAGCCCGTGCACTCGAGGACGACGTCAACTTCATGCTTGCCCCAGGGGATTTCTTTCGCGTCTTTGATGGCGTAGATGATGATCTCTTTGCCGTCGACAACGATGGAATTCTCTTTAGCTTCAACTTGGTGCTTGCCTTCGCCGATTTTGCCGCAGAAACCGCCCTGCGCGGTATCATACTTCAAAAGGTGCGCGAGCATTTTCGGGCTGGTGAGGTCGTTGATAGCGACAACTTCGTAGCCCTCTGCGTCGAACATCTGACGGAAAGCGAGACGACCGATACGACCGAAACCATTGATAGCAACTTTAACAGCCATTAAAAATACCTCCCTATACACTTTAGAAACTCTCGAAGAATAAGCTTCATCTTGTTTGCTATGTTACAACAATTTTTGGGGGGTGTCAACAAATTTTCGGAACATTTTTAACGTTATTTTAAGTTTGCAAGTTGAAGTTCAATGTGCTATAGTTTTTGGAAAAATTTCTTAGATATGGAGAATCACAAATGGCTAAACAAAAAAGCAAAACCCCTGCGCGTAAACCGGCACCCAAAAATGTCGCCGCGCCCGTTCCCAAACCTGCAGTCCACGCCGCCCCCGCGCCCGTTCCGGTGTTGCCGGCGGTGTCGGTTATCCTTCCCATGTACAATTCGGCGCGTTACATAAAATCCTGCGTGCAGAGCGTGCTCAATCAGACGTTCGGCGCGTTTGAGCTGATTTGCGTCGACGACGGCTCCACCGACGATACGGTCAACATCGTCATGGAGCTTGCCAAGCAGGACGGGCGCATTCGTCTTGTGCGCCATGCAAGGAATTCGGGGGCGGCGAGCGAGCCGCGCAATACGGGCATCCGCCTCAGCCGCGGAAAATATATCGGCTTCCTCGACTCCGACGACATGTATACGCCCACTGCCCTTGCCGAACTCGTCAGCGTCGCCGAAAAGTGGAACGCCGACGTCGTCCATACCGAGCAGGTTTACTTCCCCGAAAATCAGACTATCGACGTTACGCCCCAAACCAAGTTCACGACCTTTAGCAAGGAGACGGGCGGTTTTGCCAAGGAGCCGGTGCTTGAGACCGATAACCTCGCCGAGCGCGTCCAAATGTTTTGCAGAGGGAGGCTCTTCGGCTGGGTTCACAATAAGCTTTACCGCCGCGATATGCTCATGGAGCGCAATATTTACTTCGACAAGCTGTTGACTTCGGAGGACATTGTTTTTTACTTCAAGGTCATGTGTACCGCACCCCGCGTCGTCCGCGTTCCGAATATCATTTACATTTACCGCCACAATCCCAATTCGATTACGCGCAAAATGGTTTCTATCGAACAATCCATGCACGCGTTGACGCACCTGATGATTGAGGGTACCAAGGTTATGGATGACTTCATGAACGGCATTGAGTTTTTCGTGAAGAATCCGCAATTCCGCCAGTTGCCGATTGACTACATCGTTCAGCAACATTTGATTTGGACGCAACGTTTCTACGACAAGTATTCGACGGTTCAGCTGGAGCCGCTCGTGCGCAAGGAGCTTAGCAAGTATTGCGGCGAGCATACGGCGTTCTTTGCCTACATTTACAATACGGTGCACGTCTATCGCCAGCGGCTCATCAACAACGACAAGCAGATTCGCGAGTTGCAAGCCAAAGTCGGGGGCGGCGCGTGATATGGCGCGACGAATCGGAATGCGTCGGCGCAACGTCGCGAGGAAGAAAATTCCGCTGGTGTCCGTGATAATCCCGATGTACAATTCGGCGAAATTCATACCGCAGACGCTGGAGAGTTTGCTCTACCAGACGATGAAAGATTTCGAGGTCGTGGTGGTAGACGACTGTTCCACGGATAACAGCGTCGAGGTCGTCGAGGGTTTCAAGCCGCGATTTGATTCGCAGGCTGTTAAGCTCCATATTGTCAAGCTTCCGAAGAATACCGGCACGCCCGGTATTTCGCGCAACCTGGGTATCAATTTCGCATGCGGGAAGTATATAGCCTTCCTCGACAGCGACGACCTTTTTACCAAGACCGCCCTTGAGGAGCTTACAACCCTCGCTGAAGAGTATCAAGCTGAAATTGTGCGAATGTATAATCATTGGGTTTTGTGGGAAGAGAAAGCTCGCTTTGCCGATGATCCTGCGTTCACTGATATGACTGCATTAACTAATTCCGCGAATTGGTCTTTGCGAAGTGAACGTCCCAATGCACAATTATCCGCCCCGGTTTTAATTTCCCAAGAAATTTCGGAGCGATTAAAGCTTTTTTTGAACCAAGACGTTTTTTGGTCAAGTGTAGTTCAATTTTATCGAAGGGATTTTCTCGTCTCCAACAAGCTTTCATTTTCGCCAATGTTAAAGTCTGAGGATGCGCCTTTCATCTTTGAGTGCCTGTTGGCAACCGAAAAGTATCTGCTTGTCCCGAACGTCACTTATATTGTCCGCCCGCGCCTTGATTCTGCCAGCCGAACTAATGGACAGCAAATCAACCTCGAAAATTATTTTCATAAAAATATCGCGGCGTGGCGGGAGGGCTTTAACGAGTTTGAGCGAGTCATGAAAAAATTTCCATTTTTCTCTTCGCACGTCAATTATCGTTATGCTGTACTGGATTTTTTCTTTCAAAGAAGTTTTTCGAGATATGCGGAAATGTGGATGGCTTATACGCAAATTCCGCCATTCCGACTCAACGAATTAGTCAAGCGCGAATTCCACCCCGACGACGCGGCGTTTAGTGCCTACCTGTTCAACACGGTAAACATTTATCGGCTTCAGCTCATGAAGTTTCAACAGGAAAACCTCGCACTGAAAAATGAATTGCAAAAGTATCGCTCGGCAAAATAAAAAAAATTATCTCCCCGCTACTCGGCGAGGAGATTTTTTATTGCGTGGCTGATAGTTTTTGGGAACGGTCGGCGGTTATCAGGGCGGCGATGAATTCGTCAAGGTCGCCGTTCAAAACCGCGTCGAGCTTGTAGAGCGTCAAGCCGATTCTGTGGTCGGTGACGCGTCCTTGAGGAAAATTGTACGTGCGAATCCGCCCGCTCCTGTCGCCGCTCCCGACTTGGCTTTTCCTGTCGGCGGCAATGGCTTCCGCTTGCTCACTTACCGCCAAATCCTTGACGCGTGCTCGCAGGACGCGCATAGCCTTTTCCTTGTTTTTGAGCTGAGATTTTTCGTCTTGGCACTGAACGACGATACCCGTCGGCAAATGCGTGATTCTAATCGCCGTCTCGGTGCGGTTGACGTATTGCCCGCCCGCGCCGCTCGCGCAGTAGGTATCAATCCGCAAATCGCCGGGGTTAATCTCAACGTCAACCTCCTCGGCTTCGGGCATGACGGCGACGGTTACCGCGCTGGTATGAATTCGTCCGCCGCTTTCCGTCACGGGCACGCGTTGCACACGGTGAATCCCGCGCTCGTACTTGAGCTTGCTGAACGCGCCCGCGCCCTCAACCGTGAAAATAACCTCCTTAAAGCCGCCAATCGTCGTCGGATTTGAATCAACAATATCGACGCGCCAACCTTGCCGCTCGGCGTAGCGGGTATACATGCGGAACAGGTCGCCCGCGAACAGAGCCGCCTCCTCGCCGCCCACGCCGCCGCGTATCTCCATGACGACGTTGCGCTCGTCGTTGGGGTCTTTGGGCAAAAGCAATATCGGAAGTTCCGCATCCAGCTCGGCTTTAGTCTTGCGCAAATCGGCAAGTTCCTCCGCCGCCAATGTTTTCAGGTCTTCGTCCGTCGAAGTTTCCAGTAAAGCTTTGTCTTCGTCAATCTGCGCGGAAACTTTTTTGTATTCGCGGAGCTTGGCGATTATCGGTACAAGCGCGGCGTGTTCGCGAGTGAGTGCCGTGAATTTTTCCACATCCGCCACGACAGAGGGGTCACCCAATCGCGCTTCGATCTCTGCGAAATGTTCTTCCAGCTTTGCAAATTTATCAAGCATGAGCTGCACCGTCCAAACATTTGTCGAGGGTGTGCCAAGCCAAAGTCGCGCACTTGACGCGAGCGGGCATCGTCGAAATATTTTTCAGAGCCGCCGCCTCGTCCAAGGGCTCAAGCTCGGCGTCGTCGGTAATGTCGCCGTGAATCATATCGATAAAAAGCTCCGCCAATCGCCGCGCCTCCGCGACTGTCTTGCCGCGCAGAAGCTCAATCATCATGTCGGTCGACGCCTGCGATATGGCGCAACCCGCCCCGTTAAACGCCGCGTCCTTAATCACGCCGCCCTCAACCTCAAGCTCCAAAGTTATTTCGTCGCCGCAACTGGGATTGTGCCCGCGCTCGCGTATCGTCGCATTAGTCAACGCACGCCGATTTTCCCGCGCCTTGCTGTGCTCGGCTATCAGTTCCGTGTAAATGTCTTCAAGCAAGCCGCATCACGCCCCTGACTTTTTGAATCGCCTCAATCAATCTCTCCACGTCTTGCCGCGTGTTGTAAAAGTAAAAGCTCGCCCGACACGTCGCGTTTTGCCCCAAGTATTTCATAAGCGGCTGGGCGCAATGATGTCCGGCGCGAATCGCCACGCCTTCCGCGTCCAATATCGTCGCCACGTCGTGAGGGTGCACGTCCTTAACGTTGAACGTCACGATACCGATTTTATTTGCCGCGTCGCAACCGTACAGCTCGACATAGGGCAACCGTTTCAGCTCGCCTATCGCGTAAGTCGTCAAGTCGCGTTCAATTCGTTCGATTTCGTCGAAGCCGACTCCGCGCAGATAGTCAATCGCCGCCGCCAAGCCTGCCGCTCCGCCGACGTTTTGAGTCCCCGCCTCGAATTTTTGTGGCAATTCGGCATAAGTCGTTGCCTGCTCCTCGACATATTCTATCATGTCGCCGCCGCTCAGGAATGGGGGCATTGATTCAAGCAGAGCCCGCTTGCCGTAAAGCACGCCGATTCCCATTGGTGACAGCATTTTATGCCCCGAAAACGCCAGAAAGTCCGCGTCGAGGGCTTGCACGTCAACGGGGATGTGCGGTACCGATTGCGCCCCGTCGACCACAATGACCGCTCCGACTTCGTGAGCCCGCGCCGCCAATCCCTTTACGTCGTTGACAAGCCCCAGTACGTTTGAGGTTTGCGTGACGGCTAAAATTTTCGTGCGCGTGGAAAGTTTCTTATCAATATCAGCCTGCGAAAGATTTCCGTCCGCGTCAAGATAAATGTAATTCAACTTCGCGCCGGTCGCTTGAGCTACTCGTTGCCACGGTACCAAGTTAGAGTGATGTTCCGCTATTGTGATTAAAATTTCGTCGCCAGCTTTTAAATTCGGCAAGCCGTAGCTGTAAGCGATTAAGTTCAGCGATTCGGTTGCGTTTTTGGTGAAGATGATTTCCCGCGCAGATTTGGCGTTGAGAAATTTGGCGACCTTGCGGCGGGCGTCTTCGTAGACCTTCGTTGCCCTAACGCTAAGCTCGTAAACGCCGCGATGTGGATTGGCATTGCAACCGCCGTAGTAGCCGCAAATCGCCCGCACGACGTTTTGAGGCTTTTGCGTCGTCGCGCCGTTGTCCAGATACGCCAAGGGGTGCTCGTTCATTTTACTGCGCAATATCGGGAAGTCGTCCAAAAAATTTTTATCCATAAACAAATCTCTCCAAAAGTTTTTCTATTTGCTTCATGACATGTTCGGCGAGGACTTCAGATTCCACAACGTTCGTGAAGTAAATGAGATTGCCCTGCGCGTCGTGCAAATCTGTTCTGCCGACCAAACCGTTGAAGCTTTCTTTATACACGTCGACCATTTCTTGCGGCAAAATATTTCTTCCGTCGAGCAATGTTTTAACTTCCTTCTCTTTGTAAAGACCCTCTTTTATTTCGTTGGAAAAAATCATGAAGCCCGCGCAGAATGCCGTTGATTCGCCGATATAACTGCATTCGCCATTATAACAGCCCACTCGAAACCAAAGTTCCTTGTCGTCGTCGAACTTTATGACATCGCCCGCCGCGTCGGTGCAGTAAAAACAGATACTGGGCCAAGAAAATGCTCTGCCAAAAAATCTGTCGATATATCGCTTATAAGTATAGCAGTCGCCGATTTCCATACGTCTGTTGCCGCCGCGTTTGAGATGATATTTCCTGCAAAAGCTTTCGTCAAAGCGTTTATCAAGAGCCGTGAAAAAATTATCAACAATGCCTGTTTGACGTTGCAAATCGGGTCTGAGCATTCCTCTAATTTCTTTGGAAACGCTTTCCAAGTTGTTCTTCGTATCAATATCTTTTGGGGGATTATCCTCACAATCAACAATCCAAGAAAAACCTTCCGAGCAAAATGCAACGGCGTCTATTTTGTCCGAGCGGATGAAATTTGACCTGTCTGGGAATCCAAAATCGCCCGCGCTTTCCCTTGAAGGAGAATCCCCTTCCGGCGTCAAGTAGTAGAGAACGGGCGGCTCGGTTAAGGCATGTCGTTCATGATATTTTTCCGCTTCGAGCCAATAATCGCGACACTGATTGTCTTGTTCTCTGTAGTCCTCACCTGTCTTGACTTCAACCGGTATGAAACGCTTATTCGTAATGATTGCCAAATCGATATAGCGCGTGCGTCCGATAAATTGCGTCGGATATTGATGATAGACTTTCGTAGTCGACAGCTCCGCCGCCGTCATGTTAAGGCGCAGAACGTGTTTATCGAACAATTCAAGGTAGAGACGCCAACGTTCGGAATTTTTTTCGGGCGATAGAAGTTCGTACATCAGATTGGTTAATTCAGTTTCTTGCATTAGAAAGCCTCCGTTGCAGAGTAGCTAACAGCTCGCCGCGCAGATTTTCATCGGGTATCCTGTCAATTACGGGATTGAACGCCGCCTCCACGATTAGCCGCGTCGCCTCCGATTTGTCGAGCCCGCGACTCATCAGATAAAAAATTTTCTCCGAATCAAGCCGCCCGACGCTCACCGCGTGATGACCGTCCACTTCGTCCTCTGCGGCTAGCATGAGCGGTACCGAACGATTGCGCGTGCCGGAAGACAGGATTATAACCTCCTCCAGTTCACGCCCGGTTGAGCCCTTTGCGCCCCGTTGAAAGTCCAAAGTCCCGCGAAAGATTTTGTCGCAAGTGTCGTTCAATGCGCCGCGCACGTTCATATTCGCTTTAGTACGTTTGCCGCGTTGACGAATCACGTAATTGAAATCCAAATGCCGCGAACCGTCGCCGAGGTAGACCGCCTCCAAATCAGCCGCCGAATCGTCGCCGTGCAAGTCAATCTCCACATCTGCCGAGTAGTCGCCGCTCCCCGCGTCCGCCGATATGAATTCAACCTTCGCGCCCGCGCCGACCGTTATTTTTATTCGACGAGCAATATTTTCCGCGCCCGTGTTCACTTCGGCTAAAATTTGCGTTTCGCCGTCGGGCACGTCTATGATTTGCTCCTCAATCTGCGCGGAAGCTTTAACGTCATTGACGCCGAGCCAACGCCACGTCCGCAACGGTATCGTTCCCAAAAATTTTTCGTCCATAATTTTCCCTCCGCTTTTGATTCATTGTACACGGCGGCAAAAAAAAATCAACCTGCCCGCGTTTGCAGGAGGCTGACTATGAATTTTTTAGAACGCGGGAACAATCGCGGTTACTTTTAAAAAGTAACCAAACAGCAGTCGCGCTGAATCGTTACGACTTTTGAACCGTCCTCGCCGCGCCTTTAATTTCAGAACGCGGGCACAATTGCGCCTTTGTATTTGTCCTCGATGAATTTCTTAACCTTGTCGGTCTTGAGCGTGGTGAGGAGCTTTTTAATTTCGTCGCGATTCTCGTCGCCGTCGCGCACCGCTATGATGTTGACGTAGGGCGAAGTCTTATCCTCGATAAACAGCGCGTCGCTCATGGGGTTGAGGTCGGCGTTCATGGCAAAGTTGGTGTTGATAATGGAAATGTCGACGTCCTCAAGCGTGCGCGGGAGTTGAGCCGCCTCGACCTCCTGAATAACCAAATTCCACGGATTCTCGGCTATGTCTTGAACAGTCGCGGTTTCGTTCGCGCCCTCCTTAAGCTCGATAAGCCCCGCCTTTTGCAACAGGAGCAAAGCGCGTCCGCCGTTGGTCGGGTCGTTCGGAATGGAGACGCTCGCACCCTCGGCTATGTCGTCAAGCTTGGTGATTTTCTTGGAATAAATGCCCATAGGCTCGACGTGCACGCCGCCCGCGTTGGTCAGCTTAACGTCGGTGTGCTCCTTGATGAAGTCGTTGAGATACGGCTCGTGCTGGAAAAAGTTGGCGTCAAGCTCCTTGTCGTTGAGGGCGATATTCGGCTGAACATAATCGTTGAACTCGATAATCTCCAGGTTAATGCCCTGGTCTTTGAGGTCGGGCTTAATCTGCTCCAAAAGCTCCGCGTGCGGGACGGGCGTCGCGCCGATTTTGAGCGTAACCTCGGACTTATTGGCGGCGGGAGTGCTGTCGCCCTCCGATACGTCGTCGCCGCCGCAACCCGTGAATATCAACGTCAACGCCATTGTCAACGCGGCTAAAAATTTCCCTTTCATGAAAAAGCCTCCTTTGATTTGTTGCGCGAATTATATCAGACGGAAAAATTTTGTCTAGTTGCCAAAAGCCGCGCCGTGATTTACAATTCCCTAAAAACTTCGGAGGCGAGGCGTCATGACGGATATTGAGAGGCTCGGAAAAATTTTGGCAGAGAGTTCAAGCGCGGTATTTTTCGGCGGCGCGGGCATGTCCACCGAGTCGGGCATTCCCGATTTTCGGAGCGCGAACGGCATTTACAATCAAAAGCTCCATAAGACTTTCGCGCCCGAAGAGATGGCGTCGCATAACTTTTTTATGAATCACCCCGAAGAATTCTTTGCGTTTTATCGCGAGCGCATCGTTTACCTTGACGCCAAACCCAATGCGGGTCACCTTGCGCTTGCCGAGTTGGAACGGCGCGGCGTCTTGAGCGCGGTCGTCACGCAGAATATCGACGGGCTTCATCAACTTGCCGGCTCCAAGGTCGTCTATGAACTTCACGGCTCCATTCGGCGGAGCTTTTGCGTCAAGTGCGGCGCGAAGTACGATATTGAATTCGTCATGGAAAATAAGCCCGTGCCTCACTGTCATTGCGGCGGTATCGTCAAGCCCGACGTCGTCCTCTACGGCGAAAACCTTGACGACGCCACAGTTGCCAATTCGATTCGCGCCATTGCCCGCGCCGATACGCTGATTGTCGGCGGCACCAGCCTGATTGTCTACCCTGCGGCGGGGCTGATTGATTATTTCCGAGGTCGCCATTTGATTTTGATTAACAAGACCGCCACCCGCGCAGATTCCGACGCCGAACTTGTTATTCGCGGACCGATTGGCAAGACGCTTGCCGAGGCGGTAAAGGAGGCTTTCGGTTGAGCTTTTTGCAGTTGATAAATCGGACGCTGAACTCCTCGCGGTCGCTGATTTTGTTCGTGATATTCGCGGGTTTCGTCTTCGTAAGGACGACGCTGTTGCCGCTAAGTCACGACGATTATTCCTACGCGTTCGTTTGGGACGGGGCGCACGGCGGCAACTTGGAGGCTATGCAATTCGGCTCGCCCGAAGTAGAAAGCCGTCAACGCGTCGATTCGCTTAACGATATTGTCCGCTCCATGGAGTCGCATTACTTCACGTGGGGCGGGAGGATTTTCGCGCACGCGATAGCCCAATTTTTTATCTGGCTCGGCAAGCCCGTCTTCGACGTGGCGAATACGATAATGTTCGTGTTCCTGTTGCTGACGATAATCAACCTCGCCAACACGTGGCTTAAAATTTCGCGCAAGGCGGTGGTGTGGATATTCCTTAGCCTGTTCCTGTTCGCGGCGTGTTCGCTGACGAGCATGATTTGGCTGACGGGCTCCTGTAATTATATGTGGATGTCGTTTTTCCAGCTGTTCTTCGTGACGCCGTATGTCAAAGCGTTGCGTTCGCACGAGGCGGGCAATTCGGCGTTAAACGTCGCGCTGATGATTTTGCTGGGCTTATTGGCGGGCTGGTCGAACGAGGCGGGTTCCTTGGCTACGGTCTGCCTGACGATATTTTTGGTCGGTATGTGCAAGGCGCAAGGGATTTTCCGCTCATGGATGCCGGCGGGGCTTGCGGCGTTGACGGTCGGCTGTGCGTTCTTGATGTTCGCGCCGGGGAATTTCGCACGATTGGCATTCGCGCACCCGAATTTTGCTTACACGGAGGAGTTATTCTTCGAGCACTTGACGGGCGGCTTCGACAGAGTTGTCGGCGCGGACTTACTGGCGTTGATTCCGATGTTCGTGTACTTTTTGCGGCGCGAGGGCGGAGCGTTGAACACGGCGGAAATTTTGATGTTGGCGTTCGCGACGGCGGGGCTGTTGGTGCCGGCGGCGATGTTGTTTTCGCCGGAATTCAACATGCGGGTATCGGTGCCGTCGTTGGCGTTCGTGCTGGTTGCGTCGACGAGCGCGATTTTGGAGTTGGAGCGGCGGCGATTCTCCTTCAGCCTGCAACTGCCCAAAAAAATTCTGCGCGGCGTTTCGGCGACGTTGACGACGATATTGTTCGCGTACTTCGTGACGTTCATTTACGTCGACATATCGATATTTAACGCGGCGCGGCGGCAAGTGCGTTACATTGAGCGCAACGAGCAATACGACCCGATTCAGTTGCCGCCCATGCCGATTCGTCACCGTTTCGAGAAAATTCACGGCGACAGGAGCGCGGTTCCTTACCTTAAGCATTTCGCGGGCGTTATCGACAATCCGAATTTTTGTTTGAACATGTTGGTCGCGCAATATTACGGCGTGCGTCACGTTGTCGCCGTCGATGATTAGGAGGTTTTAAAATGGCTGATTGTATTTTTTGCAAGATTGCGGCGGGCGAAGTCCCCTCGCAGAAGGTTTACGAGGACGACAGCGTTATCGCGTTCAAGGACTTGTCGCCTCAAGCTCCCGTGCACGTGCTGATTGTCCCGAAGAAACACATTCGGAGCGCGGCGGACTTTGCGGCGGAAGATAAGGAACTCGCGGCGCACATTTTCGTTGACGTGGTGCCGAAGCTTGCCGCCGATTTGGGCGTCACCGACGCAGGCTTCCGACTCGTCTTGAATACGGGCGACGACGGCGGACAGACCGTTCCGCACTTACACGTTCACCTCCTCGGCGGGCGCAAAATGACTTGGCCTCCGGGATGACGCAAAAATATTCTCGCTCGGCTTATTGGGACAATCTCAAAGGCGTTCTGATAATCCTGGTGGTATTCGCGCATTGCCTGTTCGGCTTGCAGGCGCGACCGCCGATTGATTTTATCGTCGACGCGATTTATATGTTCCACATGCCGGCGTTCGTATTCATATCGGGATATTTCAGCAAGAGCGAACATTCGCGGAGCTTCTTCCCGCTCATGAATTTAGTCGTCGCGTTCGTTTTACTCGACGGCTTCTTTTTATTACGTGCGGTCTTTGCGGCGGGCGGCGTACCAACACTTGTCGCGCCGTATTTTTCCGCGTGGTATCTGCTCGCGCTAATCGTCTGGCGATTAACGATGCCGCTCCTCGGACGCGTGCGGAATATCTTGCCGTTGCTGATAATGTTCTCGCTCGTCGCGGGCTTCTGGGCGGATATAAATATGAACTTCGCGGCGGTGAAAATCGTCGTATTCTTCCCGTACTTCATGGCGGGATATTTATTTTCGGCGGAGGCAGCGGAGCGTTTTCGGCGACGGAAATTTTTGCCGCTCGGAGCGATTTTATTGGTGTCGGCAATCTGCGCGGGAGCTTTGGCGCACGAGGCTTTTAACTTGACTGACCGCGACCTCCTGCCCAATCCCTATGCCGACTTCAACGGCTTGCTCGGACGAATTTCACTGATAATAGTCGCAAGCCTGTCGACGGCATTTTTGCTGACGGCTTCACGCGAAAAAGTTTTGCCGTTGCTGACGAGGGCAGGCAGAAATTCATTGGCGATATACCTTTTGCACAGACCGCCGACGCTCTGGTTCGCGGAGCAAGTTTCGGCGCAATCGACGGAGTTTCAAATCTGCGCGGCACTCGCGGCTACGTTGTTAATGACGTTGGTTTTCGGCTCGGACGCGGTAAGCAATGCGCTGAAAAAATTCCTGAACGGCATCGTCGAATCTTTGACGACCGTTGGCGGTGCGGCGTATCGGATAATTTTTTTCGTATTCGTCGGGTTTATCCTGTGCTTGCCGATTATGGCAAAGCTCGCCGACGTGGAGCCTCCCGACAAAATTTATCGCGTCATGAGCGCGGAGACGGCGGCGCGTTTCGATAATTCGTTTAAGATTATATTCTGCGGCGATTTGATTCTGTTGGAGGATCAAGTCAAGCGCGGCTTTAACGGCACGACCTACGACTTCGCTGAGGTTTTTGAGTATGCGACGCCTTACATATCCCGCGCAGATTTGGCGGTCGGCGTGTTTGAAGGTCCGCTGGGCGGCGCGGCTAAGCCCTATTCGCAGAGCAACTTCGACGACGGCAAGGAACTTTATCTGAATTTCCCCGACGCCTTCGCCGACGCCGTTAAAAATGCGGGCTTCGACCTGGTCACGACCGCGAACAATCACCTGCTCGATATGGGCGTTGACGGCGCACTTCGCACGATTGATATTTTGGACGCCAAGCAGATAGATTTTATCGGCACCTACGCAAGCCAAGACGACAAAAAAAATCGCCGCGTGAAGATTTTGGAGCGCGACGGGCTTAAGCTTGCGATTCTGGCTTACACCTACGGCACGAACGGGAACGACACCGAGGCTTTGCTTGAGGAGGATTCGTTTGTGAGTTCGTTTATCGTCGGCGAGGACAGCCCGCGCTTTGAGGAGGTCAGGGCGTCGGTCGCGGAGGATTTTGCTCTTGCCAAAAGTCACAAGCCCGACTTGATAATCGTCCTGCCGCATTGGGGCACGCAATTTGCCGACGCTCCCGACGACTTTCAGCGGACGTGGCAGAAAATTTTCCTTGAACTCGGCGCGAACATAATCCTCGGCGACCATACGCATTCGGTTCAGCCCGTTGAATTCGACGGGGAAAATCTTACGGCGTTTTGTCCCGGCAATTTCGCCAACATTTATCGCGAACATAACGGCGACGCAAGCGCGTTGATTGAGATTCACGTTGACCGCACGACCAAAAAAATCCTCGGCGGCGCGATTATCCCTCTGTGGACTCAAGCGCGGCTCGACGGCAATTATCGCGCCTTGCCGACTTACGAAATTTTTACCAACGCCAATCTGCGCGGTCAGCTCAGCACTCGCGACCTTGAGCGCGTCGACGCCGTGTTAAAGCACGTAACCAAGATAATGCTCGGCGTCGAGGTCGATTTGAATCAGCGCGAATACTTTTTTGACGCGGGCGGCTTTATGCGCAGGAAGGTTGCGCCGCTTATAATTACGGACGAGATGCGCGGCACGTTTCACAAGGCTTTGACGGCGGCGGAAAATGTTTGCTTTATCGGCGACAGCTTGACGGAGGGTACGAAAAACGGCGGCGTCCCGTGGTACGAGCCGCTTGAACATCTTATCGGCGGGAAAATTTTTAACGTTTCAAAAGGCGGCGCGACAACCAAAACTTTGTTGAACCGCCTCGACGAAATGATTCAAACCCGCGCAGATTTATTCGTCGTGGCGATTGGTACAAATGACGTGCGTTATCGCGACGCGGATATTTGCGCCATGACACCCGCCGAATACGTGACCGCTCTGCAACGGCTCCGCGACGGCATTCGCGAAAAACTTCCCGACGCCAAATTTATTTTTATCGCGCCGTGGACTTCCACCGACGGCGATTTGGTCAGCGCGTTGCCCTTCGCCGAGAAAAGGAAGCTCAACGACGCCTATACCGCCGCGCTTGAGGCTTGGTGCGCCGCGAACAGAGAAATTTTCCTCAACGCCAACCCCTATATCAACGCCCGATTGAACATTGCGCCCCGCTCAAATTATCTTGTCGACCACATTCACCCGAACGCGGACAAAGGCGTTGCGCTTTACTCTGCGGCTCTCCTCTCTGCCAAATGAAAAACCCCCGCCGATTTTGACGGGGGTTGAATTTTTATCGGGGAAGTTTAATTCGTGATACCGGGGCGCGTCATTTTTTCGGGCGACATCAAAACTTTAAGTTGCTCCTCGGTGAGTATGCCCTTTTCCAAAATGATTTCGCGAATGGGGCGGCGCGTGGCGTAGGCTTCCTTGGCGAGCATAGAACACTGTTCGTAGCCCAAATGCGGCAACAAAGCCGTCACGACACCGACCGAGCTGTCAAGCCACTTTTGACACTGTTCGCGATTCGGCTCCAATCCGACCAACAATTTGTCGACGAACGTCCGCGAGGCATTGGCGAGATAATTCATCGAAGAGCACAGATTGTAAGCCATAATCGGCTCCATGACGTTCAGCTCAAATTGCCCGTTTTCGACGCCGAGCGTAACCGCCAGGTCGTTGCCGATAACTTGGTAGCACGCTTGATCCATTACCTCCGCGATAACGGGATTGACCTTGCCGGGCATAATCGACGAGCCGGGTTGACGCTTGGGCAGGAAAATTTCATTAAGTCCGCAACGCGGTCCCGACGCCATAAGGCGGAAGTCGTTCGCCATTTTGATAAGCACCAGCGCGGTATTTTTGAGCGCGGAGCTGACGTCGACAAAGCCGTCGGTGTTGTTGGTGGCGTCGATTATGTTCGTGGAGGTCTCGAAGTTTTCGCCGGTGATTTCGCGGAGCTTGCGGGCGACGATTTTTATATAAGCCGGCTCTGCATTAAGCCCCGTGCCCACGGCGGTGCCGCCCATGTTGATAAGGCGGATGCTGTCAATCGCCCACTCAATGCGGCGGATACTGCGACGAATCGCCGAGGCGTAGGAACCCATTTCCTGCCCCAAAGTTATCGGAACGGCGTCCTGCAAGTGCGTGCGCCCCATTTTGAGAATATCCTTATACTCCTCCGCCTTGTCTTCGAGGGCGCGGGCAAGGTATTCGAGCGCGGACGTGACGTTGTGGCTTTTGTACGTCAAGCAAACCTTAATCGCGGTCGGGAAGCTGTCATTGGTCGATTGCGCCATGTTCGCGTGATTGTTCGGACTGATGATGTCGTAACGCCCCTTAGCCTCGCCGATAATCTCCAGTGCGCGGTTACAAAGGACTTCGTTCATGTTCATGTTAATAGACGTGCCCGCACCGCCCTGAATCGGGTCAACGGGGAATTGGTCAATAAATTCGCCGTCGATAATTTCTTCCGCCGCCTGCACAAGCGCGTTGCCGATTTTGCGGTCGAGGCGTCCCGTCTCCATGTTAGCCTGCGCGGCTGCCTTTTTAACCTTGGCAAGCGACTTAATCAAATCTTCGTCGAGCCTGCGCCCCGTGATTGTGAAATTCTCAATCGCCCGCATGGTCTGCACGCCGTAATACGCCTCGTCGGGGATTTCAATCTCCCCCAAAAAATCGTGTTCCTTTCTCATGCCAACACCTTCTATAAAAATTTTAACTGCTTACACTACAATATTCGCCAAAGCCATGCCGACCGCCACGCTCACGATACACGTTATCAAGCCGGGGATTTGGAAGCTGTGATTAAAGACAAACTTGCCGATACGGGTTGTGCCCGTCCTGTCGAAGGCGATACCCGCCAAAATCGTCGCGTAAATCGGAACCAGAAAATATCCGTTGACGGCGGGGAACATGCCAATCATAGCGGGCGGCGTAATGCCCAGCGTAATGCCGAGCGGAGCCAACGCGCCGATAGTTCCCGCCTGACTTAGGATAACGGCGGACAGCAGGAACAGGATAATCGCGAAGACCCACGGGTAAGCGGCAATCATATCAGCCGCGCCCGACTTGATAAAATCGATATTGTTGCGCGTCAAAGTGTCGCCCGCCCACGTCAAGCCGAAAATGCAATAGACGCCCATTAAGCCGTTGCGGAAAACGGACTGCTCGATAATGGAGCTGACCTTCACGCCGCACGTGATAATCATAATGCCCGCCATAGCCATCATAACCATTTCAATGCACATGGTCATTGTAAAGGAAACCATTTTATCGCCGAGCATAGCCGAGGGGCGAAGTTCGGGGAAAATGCCGAAGACGACGACGATAACGGTCGCGAGGAGGTAAATCCAGACGGCGCGTTTGGTAGCGGCGGAGAATTCCTTAGCGGCGGCGATTTGAGCCTTTTCGTTAATGGGAGCCGCTTCGCCGCGTTTGACACGTTCGAGATATTCTGGGTCGACGGCTAAATCTTTGCCCATGCGAGCCGCGTACAAGGAACCGCAAATCACGCCGATTAAAGTTGACGGAATGCAGACCATAAGAATATCAATCAGCGTGACGCCGGCGGGAGCCAACAGCCCGACCAGCGCGACGGTAGCCGCCGATATTGGGCAGGCGGTTATGGCTTGCTGAGAGGCGATAACCGACATGGAAACGGGACGTTCGGGACGGACGCCCGCCTCACGCGCAACCTCGGC
>CALFJE010000105.1 GCA_937877545.1 uncultured Selenomonadales bacterium
CGTTGATAATGTCTTCGCGACTTTCCATAGCCGCTTTTTCGCCGATTTCGGGACGTGCGCCCGCGCCCAAGCCGCGAGTTAATTTTTCGCCGATTTGCATACGTTTGGGAGCCAGCGCGGTAAGAAGTGCCTGCGCGTCGGTGTTGACCGCGATAAACTCCACGCCCTCCAACCCCAAAGAGATCATGCGATTGACGGCGTTATTACCGCCGCCGCCCACCCCGATGACTTTTATCTTCGCGAATTGGTCTAAAGTGTTGTCGTCAAGTTCAAACACGTTTCATGCCTCCATAAAAATTATTCAAGCGTTCCGAATATCCGAGGGCATTTTACCATATAAAATTCAGTTGCGAAAGGTATTGCGTCATAAAAATTTCAGCAAGTGTCGACGCAACCCCGCGAGGTTTTTAAAGATACGGAAGCCGAAGACGAGCAGGGCGACGTAATACAAGTCGAGCGCGAGCCTGTCACCGAGGAAAACCAGGAACGCCGCGAACAGCGCATTGGTCAGGAAGCCGGTTATAAAAACGGTGTCGCTGAAACGGTCATTGAGAGCCGCCCGCAGTCCGCCGACCACCGCGTCGAGCGCGACAAGCAATACCACCGAAAATAATTTCGTGTAGGACGCCGGCAGGCTTATCGGGCACAGTCCGCCCAATATCATGCCGATAAACAATCCGATTAGAGCCTTTGTCATGTATTTTCCTCGGCAATGCGCGAATAAGCGCGTCTGAACGTTCCCTTGTACGGCGGGATATAAACGTTGTCGGCGGCGGTGACTTCAAGTTGAATGCCCCAAACCTTCAAGGTCTCGGCGACGCCTCCGCGCATTTGAATCGCGTTTTCAAGAGATTTTTTTTCGCCGATGGCGCAAATCTCATAGGGCGCGGCAGAGCGGACGTTATTGACGGAAAGCGTCGGACCGGCACAACGAATTTCGCTGGTGGCGACGAGCCGTTGACCGTTCACGGCGACAGCCTCTGCGCCCGCCGCACGAAGCTCGTTAATCACGCGGAGGAGGTCGTCGTCGTGAATCAGATAGACGTTGGGATTTTCGCCCGCCTTGGCGACGCGGGTGCTGTCGTCCATTTTTATGATAATGCCCTCGCCCGTCAGCGGCAACACGCCGGCTTGAAGTTTCAGCTCCGTGAGGAGTTCGCTGTTTGTTGAAGTTTCCGCTTCTTGCTTGAGCAGTTCGAGTTGCTTTTCGAGTTCGTCGCGTTCCTCTTCGAGTTGGACGAGCCGCCCCGCCAATTCTTCCGTGCGTTGAGCGGGCAGACTTTCTTTGGCGATTTGCACTTGGCGGAATTGCACGGCGAGCATGAAGCCGATTATCATACAGACGAACATCAGCGACCACCCGCCGATAAATTTTCTCATGCCGCCGCCTCCTTTCGGGCGCATTATAAGCCACGGGCTTTTTATTTACAAGGCGCATTTTTTTTGATAAACTTGCGCGAAGTTAGGAGGAATATCAATGAAGGTCATATTACAGGCAGATGTCAAAAAAGTCGGCGCGAAAGGCGAAGTCGTGGAAGTATCGGACGGCTACGGGCGCAACTATTTATTGCCGCGAAAATTGGCGGTCGAGGCGAACGAGGCTAACTTGAACACCGCTAAAGTCCGCGCAGAAAATAAGGCTCGCAAGCTCCAAAAGGAAGCCGACGAGTCTAAGCTTTTGGGCGCACAACTTGAAAAAATCTCCGTCAAGATACCTGTGCGGCTCGGCAAGGACGGTAAGTTATTCGGCTCGGTGGGCGGCGCGGATGTCTCCAAAGCTCTCAAGGACGCGCACGCCCTCAACGTCGACAAGCGCAAGATCACGATTCAGGGCGAAGTGACCGGCACGGGCGTTTACGAAGCGATTATCAAGCTCCACCCCGAAGTTACCACCAAAATTAAAATCGAAGTCGTTGCGGGTTGAACATGTTTAAGAAATTTTTGGGAGCCATCAGCGGCAAAAAAAATGTTCCTCAGCCGCGCCAAGAAACCGACCTCGACCGCGAAATTTCCGCGCTGTACGGTATCCTCGTCGATGTCATGGGTTCGGACAGATTGGTCTTGCAAGCCGGCAAAATGGACGCCCTGCGCTATATGCGTTCGCATGACCCGGCGGAGCGCGTCTTAGCCTTGCGGCGTATCCTCGAAGAAAATCCGACGCTTTCGCCGCCGCCCAAGCCCAACGAGATTCAGGAGCAACTCGTTTATCTTTCCGAGCTTATCGCGGACATCATGGCGCGTCGGCAGGTTGAGGACAAGATTGAGCGCAAAATCTCCGAGAAGCTTGAAAAGGAGCATACCGACTACGTGAAGGATATTCGTATGCAAATCCTGCGCGAGGAAGACCCCAAAGCCGAGACGCCGCACGATAAGCAAAAGCGCGAGGAACTGCAAGCCCTCGAAGACGTGCACTTGACGCAATCGGTAATGGAGCTGTTGCGCCCGCAATCGCTGGAGGAAATCGTTGGGCAGGAGCGCGCCGTCAAATCGTTGCGCTCAAAATTGGCGTCGCCCTACCCGCAACATTTAATCCTTTACGGACCGCCGGGCGTGGGCAAAACTACGGCGGCGCGATTGATATTGGAGGCGGTGCGCGGCACGGAATTAAGTCCCTTTGGCGCGGAGGCTCCGTTCGTGGAGACCGACGGCACAACTTTACGTTGGGATCCGCGTGACGTGACCAATCCGCTCCTCGGCTCCGTGCACGACCCGATTTATCAGGGCGCACAACGTCAGCTTGCCGACAGCGGCGTCCCCGAACCTAAGCCCGGTCTTGTCACCGAGGCTCACGGCGGCATTCTCTTTATCGACGAAATCGGCGAAATGGACATCATGCTCCAAAATAAGTTGCTTAAGGTTTTGGAGGATAAGCGCGTTCATTTCGAGTCGAGCTACTACGACCCCGCCGACGAGAAAGTTCCGCCCTACGTCAAAATGCTGTTCGAGAACGGTGCGCCCGCCGACTTTGTTTTAATCGGCGCGACCACCCGCGAATCCTCCGCGTTGAATCCCGCCTTGCGTTCGCGTTGCGCAGAAATTTACTTTGAGCCGTTGACGCCCGCGCATATTATAGAGATTGTCAACAACGCGGCTCGCAAGCTCAACGTCGAATTGGAGGAGGGGCTTGCCGAGATTATCAGCGAATACACGATTGAGGGGCGCAAGGCGATTAACATTCTTGCCGACGCCTACAGCCTTGCCCTCGACCGCGCAGAGGATAAAACTTTGCACATCGACCGCCCGATTAAACTTGAAAAGCGCGACGTTTACGAAGTGGCGCAAGTCAGTCGTCTGTATCAGTTCGTGACGCGTAAGGCGTCCGCCAAAGCGGTTGTCGGGCACATCTTCGGATTGGGCGTGAGCGGTTTTATCGGCTCCGTGATTGAGATTGAGGCGGTCGTCTTCCCCGCCGAAAAGGGCAAAGGTACGATTCGTTTCAACGAGACGGCAGGCTCCATGGCTAAGGATTCGGTGTTCAATGCGGCGAGCGTCCTGCGGCGCGTGACGGGCAAGGATATTCACGATTTCGACGTGCACATTAACGTTATCGGCGGCGGCAACATTGACGGACCGAGTGCGGGCACGGCTATTTTGGCGGCGTTGGTGAGTGCTGTCACGGGCAACAGGATTCGTCAAGACGTGGCTGTTACGGGCGAAATTTCCTTGCAAGGGCGCGTTCGACCGGTGGGCGGCGTCTTCGAGAAAGCTTACGGCGCAAAGCAGGCGGGCATTAAGACTTTGGTTATCCCAAAGGAAAACGCAAAGGACGTTCCGAAAAGTCACCTCGGCTTGAAAATCTTCGCGGTGGAGACGGCAGAGGAGGCGTTCAAGAAAATATTCGCCGACCCCGTGGAGTTTGTGGACTTGGCTAAAGAGGAACAGGCAAAAAAAATATCCTCAACGACGGTGACGGCGGAGGAATTGGCTATGTTGAC